>JBFLYD010000039.1 GCA_040756905.1 Acidobacteriota bacterium | reverse complement strand
GTCAAGCCACTCTCCTTTTTTCTTATACAATATTTTCTCTCCCTTGCATAGGAATTTGATATTTTCAATGTTATATCTATATTTTAATAAAAATATATTATAGTCAGGTCTCAACATTTGACATTTCATTAAAAGACTCAAGTGTCAATATTTGATATTAGATAAAAAATATATTTATGGAAGCTTTAAATAAAATCTAAATGTCAAATGTTGAGACCTGACCCCTCTAAATTCTCTTATATAAATAATTCAATAAATTGTGTTATTTAATAACATGTTCTTTCTCCCTCCGAATTTATGAATAAAGTTGAAGTATAACGGCAAATTGTAAAATTAGGATATTTTAGGTATAATATTTTTAAAAAAGGAGCTAATGAAATATGAAAGTTAAAGGGAGAATTAAAGGAAAGACAATTATTTTAGAGAAAGCTTTGTCGATTCCAGATGAAACTGAAGTTGAAATTGAGCTTCTCTTAGCTGAAGAATACATAAATTCTGTATTTGGGATTTGGAAAGATCGTGATGACATTCCTGATTCATCAAAATGGATAGAAGAGAGAAGAGAAAAAGATTGGAAAAGAATGTAATTTTTGATACAGATATACTAATCGATAATTTCAGAGGGATTAAAGAAGCAAAAGATTTTCTCAATTCATTCAGAAAAGAAAATCGTTTTATCACTGCTATTTCAGTGATGGAGATTTTCCGAGGTGCCAGAAATAAAAATGAATTGAGCGCTTTTAAATTATTTTTCTATTCAGCATTTAAAGAGATTATTTATGTAAATGAGAGAATATGTCAATTTGCTGTTGAGTTAATTTTAAATTATAGTATTTCTCATGGAATTCTTCTACCAGACGCATTTATTGCTTCAACAAGCATGATAAGAGAGATGGAACTCATCACAAGAAACGTAAAACATTTTAACTTTATTCTAGGAATAAAACTCAGTTATCCCCCTTATAAATCACAATAAACTCATTAAGAGTTTCTGATAATTATACAGGAGGTATTGACATATATTTTTCCCATTTGTATAATGTAGCCATGAAGGTGGTCATATGAGATTTATAACAGTGAAAGAATTTAGAGATAATGCTACTAAAGCTTTAAAAAGCAAAGATCCTTTAATTATTATGAGACGAGGAGAAGTGGCAGGGATATTTCTTCCAACACCCTGGGAGACTATACCAATAGAGTTTAGAAAAGAACTCTTTGTAAAACTTGTAGATCTCATAAAAAAAGACCTTGAAGCTAAAGGAATAGCGGAGGAAGAGGTTCTTAGAGATTTTGAATCTTATAGAAAGACTCGTCGTAGACGCTAATCCTCTTCTTTCTGCAATAATTGGAGGTAATGCAAGTAAGATATTTATCCTGACAAAAGAAATACAATTTTTCACTACCGAATTTACTCTCAAAGAAGTTGAAAGATACATACCAAAATTTTCAGATAAATGGAAGATTTCTGAAGATAAACTTTACCTTGCATTGATCACACTGCCAGTAGTTGCTTATGGAGAAGATCTTTATAGAAATGAGATAAAAAAAGCAAAAGAGTTGATAGAAAAGAGAGATCCAGATGATTTTCATTTACTTGCTCTTGCATTAAGATTAAACTGCCCTATATGGACTAATGATCAAGATTTTAAAGAAATCGACGTTGAAGTTTTTACTACCTATGATTTGTTGAAAATTTTAAATATCAATTCTCGAAGAGGTTCCTGAATCTCTTGTTATCCGGTATAATGCTTGATATAGACTAAACAAACCAGACAAAGGAAATCAATGGATGATTTAGCCTCAAAAATAAAGCAATACTGCATAAAGACTCTTCGCAATGAACTCAATGAGGATGAGCTCACCGATTTTCTCCTCACACTCAAGAGGTTCTTCTACCCATTTGCAAAAAGATATTATAACCGCTTCCTCTATTACGAAGGCTACACCGTAAACGACATTCTCCTTGGCTCATTTGCAATAATTTTCTCCCAGAATGAGCTTGGTCAATTTCCTTGGTTCAAAAATACATTCAGCCCTTATGAGATTGAATCTCTCAAAGAGGAAGACTTTCTCGAAATTTTCCTCCCCCGTCTCAGAAAGATTATAAAACAGCAAATTCATGAAATAACAATTTCTATAGACCCTCAATCCTTTAAAATCAGAAGAGAACTCCTCATCTGCATCAGAAGACATCCTGATTTGAAAATAAAGACTATCGATGGAGACACAATTGTTTACAAAAACTCTAACCTTAGACTTGACAGAAAGCCTATTTCACTCGATGAGCTTCTTTCCCTCTCCATGACCATGAAAATTGCCTCAGCTCAAATGCCAAAGATAGTCTCGACACTTTTAAATCAGGTTGAGCTTTGCACTGAATACAGAAATTTTTTCTCACTCCAGGAAATAATATCAATTTATAAAAATTTATTGGAGCTAAACTTAAGATATGAAGCGAAAACTGATTTTGAGAAGAGCTTTAAAGAAGAAATAAAATTTGATTTCGAAAGGGTTCTTCAATCTACAAAAAATCTCATCGAAAATAAAATCTCCAGATACATCGAAGAGAAAAAGGTTCTCTCCCTCTTATGGAAGAAAATTATCCCTCTGTGTTGAAGATTATCTTAAAGATTTGCTGAGCTCATCTGAAACAAAATCCTTTTTCCATTACTATTCCTTCCGTTTCAATAGAATCAGCTACAGGAAATACAGAAAAGAGAGAAGAAAGATTTTCGAATACCTCATCCGCCTCTCAAAAAATTTCATAAAAAATAGCATAAAATTTTCTGCAGATGAAAAATGCAACACTAAATAATATATATGGAGGGGTTATTTAGAGGATGAAGGGGGAGTGAATGTTTATGATTAAAAATTTATATATTTTGCCTTTATTTATGAGGGCGGTAGCCTATGCTTTTCACTCTTCACCCTTCACAGTTCACGATTCACGGCCTTTCTCGGTGGTAGGATATTTGTTAATAGGGATAAGGACCATTTTTTAATAGGGCAAACTTAATAAGGACGATTAGAGGTTGGAATATATGCTAATGCAACTAACATCATCAAGAAAAAGAGATAAAAAGAAATATAAAAAAGTTGCGTGTTCCATTTTTTCCAGAACTCTTTTTGGCAATATCTCCAGCAAAAACTCCATCCTAATCACCTTTCCCGCCTACATGCCGGATGAGATTCTCTATTTCTATGCAGCTCAGGACCTGAGCACTTTCATGGAATATTATAGCGAAATAATTGCCCTTAAATCCCTTAAAGGAGACATACTCCTTCGCATTCTAAAGAACACACAGACTGAGGAATTCACTCTCTATCTAATCTCCGAAGATGAGCGTCTTTATAAATACTGTCTTGTAAAAATTCAGGGAATAAATAGAGGGGAGTGCACCCCTTGCATAGGACAAAAAAATAAGACACTATCTATGTAAGGAGGCAGCAAGTGTCTGGTAAAAAAAGAGTATTTAGCCCTGAATTTAAGCTTCAGGTTATTCAGGAAGCTGAAG
>JBFLYD010000038.1 GCA_040756905.1 Acidobacteriota bacterium | reverse complement strand
GCAGTGCTAGGAGCCTTTCGGATAAAAGAGAGGTGATTAATTCTCCTGACATTTCAGTTCTCCGAAAGGCTCCTATGAGCTGCTCAGCGAAGCGTCTAAGGAGATCTTTCTCCCATAGGGAAAGTGTTGTGTCACAAAAGAATAATGAAAGTAATTTAAGTGACACGACACTTGGAGATGCTTATTATTACCTTGGATTGTTGAACAAAATAATTGGAAACCTCCAGACAGCAGAAGATTATCTTCTAAAAGCAACTAAATTTTCCCAAACATTTGCAACAGCTTATCACTGTCTGGGTCAAATTTCCCTCGCAAGAGGTAATTATCATCAGGCAGTTAAACATTTCAAGAAGGCACTCGAGAGAAATCCACGCTCCAGTGAAACAAGAGTGCTTCTATCAGCCGCTTACAGAAAAATGCATAAATATATAGACGCAGAGAAAATGATAAAAAGTGTGTTTGAAGATGAACCTACAAACTACTTTGCAGCTTTCGAGCAGCATCTTATTAATACAAACGCACTAATATTTGTTACATCTTACCCGTTTTCCCCCTCACCCCCGCATCAAGTACGGGGCAGGCTTCAATCCTCTCCCCTCAGGGGAGAGGGAGGGGTGAGGGGAGATGAAGAACAATCCTATCTTGAACTCGCATGTCTTTATATTAACAGTGGACTTTACCAGGATGCGATTACCCTTATGGAAATGATTGATGGAGAGAAATCGCCAATGTCTTTGTTCTATCTTGGCTATCTTTATAACAAAATTGGCAAAAGAGAGAAAGGCAAAGAATTTTATGGGAATGCTCTGAAAACCAAAAATTATCAACATTTATTTCCCAATCGTCTTGAGGAATTTGCTATATTAAAAGATGCAATAGAAAATTCTGAGGATAACTTTATTACCCGTTATGCCATGGGTAATTTCCTTGCATCCCGTTATCGATTTTCAGAAGCTTTAGAACAATGGAATAAATCGGCACAGAAGATAGAAAATCTTAAAAATGAAGAAAAAATGAGCTACTCAGATTTACTGACTGTTCTTTACAGGAATATCGGGCTTATTATCTGGAAAATTCAAAAAAAACCTGAAGAGGCAGTTTCATGGTATGAGAAAGCTTTATCATATGGAGGATGGCACTTCCAGTGCTACAAAGAACTTTCTGATTTATACGGAGAAATAAAACAAAAAGAAAAAGCGATCGCAATTCTTGAATCTGGACTTGACAAAGTATCTAAACCATCCGAAATTGTAAGAGAATTATTGCCATTATATTCTGAAAAAGGAAATTTTAAACTTATGGAAGAGATTATCTCAAAGTATCCAGCAGATCACTGGCATCGCTTTGAATTTCAGTCCTGGCACAGGACAATTTATTTGACAAAAGGTAAAAAGCTTTTTGACGATGGAAAGTATCTTGAGGCTACATCAGAATTTGATAGGGCGATGGAATATCCGGAAAACATTCGGATTACTAAAGAACCATTACACAATTTTGCAGAGATACTTTGGTATAAGGGACTGGCATACAGCAAGATGAATAACCTTCCTGAGGCATTCAAATGCTGGAATCAAGCAGCGAATGAAGCCCATGGAGCTTTAGAAATGAACAGGCTCTATCAGGCGAAAATCTTAAAAAAATTGAGCGAGATTTTACTCGATGAAGTGATATCTATGGCAGGTGCTAACATAAAGATGCATCCAGAAGAGGAAGCTAATCCATGGTTTGCAAATCTTTACTTTTTACGGGGCTTAGCCTATGAAGAAAAAGGCCAAATAGAAAAGGCAATCAAGGCATATAAAAAAGCATTGGAACTGAACCCAGAGCATCAACAGGCAAAAGAAAGGCTTCAGAAACTGGAAAAGTGACACCTGTAGATATAGTCATTGTAGCAGTTTTTCTGGGTTTTCTCTTTTTTTTCGGGTCAATCTTTTTTAGATGGATAAAGAGCCCTGATGATTACTATGTTGCTGGAAGGATGCTTCCTCCATTCATACTTGCTGCAACTCTTACTGCCACAAATGTTAATTTGTATAGCTTTGTGGGTCAGGCTGGAAAGGCATATGAACAAGGAATTTCAATCATCTGGCACACATGGACAGGAAATATGGCTCTTGTCCTTGCAGGGCTATTTATCCTCCCTATCCTTCGTCGTCTTGAGATAAGAACAATTCCAGAATTTCTGGAAATCAGGTATGGCTTGGGGATGCGAGTGCTCATTGCGGTTTTATGGATATTTCGACTTTCATTCTGGCTTGGAATTGTTCTATATACTGGTACCACCGCAGCTATTGTGATTACTGGGACCGGAGAAAGTTCATACCTGATGTGGGCACTCATCTTTTCTGTTGTAACCATCATTTATACAACTGCAGGGGGAATGTGGTCGGTAGCATTTACTGATGTTCTTCAGTTTACTCTTATGTTATTGGGAGCTCTTATTTTTTTCCCAATGATAATGATGCAAGCAGGAGGATTTTCTGGAATAGTCAGGAGTGTTCCTGAATCTCATTTTGAGCTTGTTCCTCAAACAGGGCAGCTTAATTGGGCTTTTATCCTCGCCATATTTTTCCTTGGAATTCAATGGGCATGTACAGACCAAGGAATGCTTCAGAGAGCATTTTCAGGAAAGGATGTTAAAACGGTGGCAAAAGGACTGGTACTCTCTGGAATTCAAACAACGCCATTTGCTTTGCTGTGGTATATGCCTGGTCTTGCAGCGCGTGTTATAGATTCAGGAATCAAGGTTGGAGACACTGTAATTCCATTCATGCTCTCACGTTTTCTTCCAGCTGGTGTATTTGGAATTGTTATATGTGGACTTCTATCAGCCCAGATGTCAACGATAAGCTCAAATATCAATTCGACTTCAACGCTTTTCACCAGCGATATCTTCCAGAGGGTGCTGAAAAAGAGGGCATCATCAAAGCTGGTCATCAGCGTTGCGAGAATAGTTACTCTGTTTGTGGGCATATTCATGGTGAGTTTTTCCCTCCTTGCTAAGAAATTAGGAGCTGTGAATGCATATCTCACATTAATCGGGATAACAGACATGCCTTTGTTTGTTATTGCCATAGTTTATGGAATATTCTGGAAAGGAGCCAACTGGGTTGGTGCCTTTGTAGGTTACCTTTCAGGTGCTATCACAGGCGCATTTTGTGTTTTCCTCTTTTTTGCTGGTTCGCCCAATGCGAGCACGTATGCAACTTTTTGCAGTGCAGGAGCTGCTCTTATCTTCACACCAATTTTTAGCCCATTGTTTAGAAACAATGCTCAGATGGATAAGGCAAAAACTATCCGCATGGCTACAAAACCAGGACATAAAGAAACAGAGAGAGGTTCTGGATATTACATAATCCCTGTATCCAGAGGGGGAAGATTGATGCTTGGCATATTCGTTTCTGGGCTTATCTCATTTCTAATTAGCATAATCCTGGGAGGAATAGGGTTTGGTAAATTTGCAGCATGGCTTTCCATTGGCTCTATGATTGTGTACTTTGCGGGTGGATTGTTTAGACTTTACTTTGATTAGGGTGTTCCATGAATTTTGATTGGTTTACCTGGATAATCTGGTTTATCGGCTTCATTGTTTTTATTTTTTGGGTTATTTTTCCTGTAAAAGAATTTATTAAATTAATGAAGGAGAGAATGAGCAGATGAGGGAGAGAGTCGGAATCATACTGGCAGCTGGCAAAGGAACCAGAATGAAATCAGACACAGTTAAAGTTACAATGCAGATATCAGGGAAGCCCATTGTAAAATATGTTGTTGACGCATGCATTGGGGCTGGTATAAAAAGAATTATTGTTGTGGTTGGATATAAAGCTAAAAATGTTATAAAATCCCTTGGATATGATTTTGAGTATGTGCTACAAAAAAAGCAACTTGGAACAGGACATGCCCTTATGCAGACAAGAGAGTTACTCAAAAATTTCATCGGAGATTTGGTAGTGCTTGTTGGTGATGCGCCTTTAATCAATTTTAAGATTATTAAAGGCTTGATTCAGCATCATCAAGAAACTGATGCGGATGCAACACTTATTACCACATATTTTGATAATCCTCCTCCTTACGGAAGAGTAGTTAGAGATAAAAATAACAAGGTGATAAAGATTGTGGAGGAATTTGATGCCTCCCCTGAAATAAAGATGATAGAAGAGGTTAACTCTTCTCATTATTGCTTTAAGGCAGAGGTGGTTTTGCCGCTCCTATCAGAAATAAAAAATGATAATGTAAAAAAGGAGTATTACCTTACCGATATTGTTGAAATTCTAACAAAGCACGGAAAAAAGGTTGAAACATATTCTGTAGTTGACCCAAGATTCATTTTGGGTATAAATACTTTGGAGGAGTTTCTAACATGCGAAGAAATGTTAAAACAGCTCCCATGAAATTTCTGAGCGTTTCTGCACCAGGAAGGATATGCCTTTTTGGAGAACATTCAGATTATATGAAACTGCCAGTTATTGCTTCTGCAATAAACCTAAGGATTCGAATATCTGGCACTCCTCGAAATGACAAAAGATTTAACATCAATTTACCGGATATTAATGATTATGAAGTCTTTGAGGTAGAAGGAAAGGTTCCTTATCAGAAGGAGAGAGATTATTGGAGGAGTGTGGTTAACGTGCTTCAAAATAAGGCAATCAAGATTACCCATGGGTTTGATTGTGAGGTGCATAGTGAGATACCGATGCGAGGAGGGTGTTCGAGTTCTTCAGCATTGGTTGTAGCATGGACAAAATTTCTTTTAACAGCCTTTAATGACCCGAGATTTAATGACCTGGAGCAGATTGCTTTATTTTCATATGAGGCAGAGGTTTTAGAATTTGGCGAGCCTGGTGGATGGATGGACCACTTTGCTATTGCCCTGGGTGGGGTTAACTACATTGATTGTGGTGTTAATCCTTCAATAATTAAGAGGTTGCCATCAAGGTTGGGAAAATTTGTGATAGGAGATTCATTGCAACCCAAAGATACGCTTACTCTCCTTAAAAAATTAAGATATGGCCGACTTGACGTTATTAAAAAGTTAGAGCCAGATTTAAACCTTGAAAAACTAAGATTCTTTAAAGAACAGGATGTGAAGAGATTTAGTAATAAACTTTCGCCAGAAGAGGGATTATTACTAAAAGGGACCATCAAAAATAGAGATTATGTGAATGAGGGGCTAAAAATTCTGTCAAAAAAAGAGGTTGACCCAAAAATATTTGGTCAATTTTTGGACATGCAACATCAGTTGTTAAGGGATATGTTTAAAACCTCAACCCCTGTAATCAACAGGATGCTTAATCTTGCGAAACAAAAAGGAGCGCACGGCGGAAAGATAAGTGGCTCAGGCGGAGGAGGATGTATGTTTGCTTATGCACCAGAATCTTTTATGGATGTGGCAAACATTATCGTTTCTGAGGGAAAAAAAGCTTTTGTAGTGGATGTTGCATCAGGAGTAAGGGTTGATGAAATACTTTTATGAAGGATATTTACAGAGATTAACCATCCCCTTCGCTCAGAAGTTTCAGAGTGATCAGAAAGGGTGACTTCGAAAACCCGCTGCATTTTCCCCAGTCCCGCTCAGCATTCGTGACGGTTTTCAGGAACCTTCGGGTTCTCCACCACCCTTCCTGCTCACTCCTGTATGTTTAGAATCTATTCTCTCTTTAGTATTAAGATGCTCCTTTATATATCGCTGAAGCCTTACATATTTACATAAATAGTTGAATTTAAGGATATTTTTTTAGTAAAGAATGATGGGAGGCAATATGAAAAGAATTTTTAATTCTATGGTTGGAATTTGTTTAATTATTTTTTCATCTTCATTGATGAATGGAGATAAACTTTCTTTATTGGATGAAAAATTCCAGATAGGGATAAAAGAGATAGAAGAGAAACTGGATGGGGTAATGGGTGTTGCTATAAAAGATTTAAAGACTGGAAAGTCATTCTTTCTGAATGAAAAAGAGATATTTCCCCAGGCAAGCTCCATAAAGATAACTATACTTCTTGAAGTTTTTAAACAGGCAGAGGAGGGAAAGCTAAAACTCGATGAGTTTATTGAATTAAAGGAGAGTCAAAAAGTTAGAGGTAGCGGCATATTAATTAATCTCGGATACCCAACTCTTTCCCTCTCTATTAAAGATTTGTGTGTTTTGATGATAGTGCTTTCTGACAACACTGCAACAAATATTCTTATTGATAGAATAGGAATGGATTCTGTTAACAGAAGGATGGATTCCTTTGGTTTTAAAAATACTAAATTAAAAAGGAAGATGATGGATCTCGAGACTGCCCGGGAAGGGATGGAGAATATCTCAACTCCATTGGAGATAATGGAGCTTTTAGAGAGGATTGGAAGGGAAAATGCGATAAAAGATCCATTTAGATTTGAGCTTCTTAAAATTCTATCCATATTTAAGGAAAGTCCTTTAAGGAGTGGGATTCCTGAGGATGTATCCATTGCCAATAAGCCTGGAGAGCTCGAAGCAGTTAGATGTGATTCAGGAATTGTTTATCTTAAGGAAAGACCTTACATAATATGTGTAATGACAACGTATCTAAGAAATGGCAAAGAGGGGGAAGAGGCAATTACATCCATCTCAAGAATTGCCTTTGAACACTTCTTAAGAATCCAGAGCTACAGTGAATATGGAAGGTTGCTCCCTCAGCACTAATTGAGTTTATTTCATTAATTGCTTCTGTTTTAGGTAATCTCTCACACAATAGACACGAATAGCGGAAGCCGACTATCCCCATACATCACCTTCAACACCGAGGCCTGGTTTATCTGAAAGAAAAAGCTTTCCTTTTACTGTTCGAACGCCCTTAAACGGGTCATTAGTAATAAGAAGATTTCCATCGAGGTCTGCATAATCAAAAAGAAGTGAGATTGTAGCTCCAGCTGTAATGGCTAAAGAGCTTTCAATCATGCATCCTAACATAGTTTTTAAACCAAGGGATCTTGCCATCGAAACCATCCTCAATGCCTCATGCATCCCTCCGCATTTCATTAGCTTTATGTTTATTCCATGGAAAGCATGGGCAATCCTCGGTATATCCGAAGCCTTCATGAGACTTTCATCGGCAAATATCGGAATCTTAGTTCTTTCCTTAAGCCATGTTTGCTCGTTGATCATGTTCGATGGGAGAGGCTGCTCAATGAATTCAACTCCTTTCTTAGCCATCCAGTTTATCATCTCAAGAGCTTCTTCCTTTGATTTCCATCCTTCATTGGCATCCACCCTCAGAGGCTTATTCGTCACTTCTCTTATCCCCTCTATTATCTTTTTATCATCCTTTGTTCCAACTTTAATCTTTAAAACAGGGAATTCCTCTGCCTCCTTAACCTTTTCCTGCATTACCTTTATTTCATCTATTCCAATTGAGAATGTTGTAATTGGAGTTTTTCCCTTGTCAAGACCAAGGAAACGATAAAGAGGGATGTTGAGTTTTTTTCCTATCCAGTCTAAGATTGCCATATCCAGAGCAGCTTTTGCAGCATGCTCACCTTCAGTAATAGCATCGATTTCATTCCATCTTTCGTAGTACTCCCAGAGGCTTCTTTCCAGGATAGGATTAGCCCTCTCTATGAAGTTAAGGTTACTTTCTGCACTCTCATTGTATCTTGCGATAGGAGCAGCTTCTCCTATCCCTGAGATTCCATCTCTTTCAATCCTTACGAAAACATTCCTCCGGGTAGTCCATGTGCCCCTTGCAAGTCCCCATGCATGCTTCAATTTAAGCTCATAAATCTTAGCTTTAACACTAAATTTACCAGTTGATTTCTCAATTTCCATTATATTCTTCAAAATAGGCTTATAAGGAATGAGTACACTTGCCAAAATAAAGCCAGTAGCCTCAAGAAATTTCTTCCTTTTCATAATTACCTCCTAAAATAACGATAAATTATAACTCAAAATGAAGTTTTTATCATGACCAAACGCCCGGATCTGGCCGAGGGGAAACAGGGTTTTCAGAAGCGCCGGTAAGCTGAAAGTTTTTGGTTCGATCGGCTTGCTGTTGAGAACTGTTTCCAGAACGATAAGAAACATCTTGCTGAAGAGGAACACCGGCATCAGAGTCCCTTTTATATAGCACGGAGTTTGTAAACATTCAACACATTATCTCCCATTGGGGGAATCTAAAAGAGAAGAATGAGAATCATATTTACAAATTTTCGTTAATGTTATAATTAGCAATCGGAGGCTTTGATGAAAAAAATTAAAATACTCTATTTAATATTTATTCCTTTCTTATATCTTTTTTCGGGTGAAGAAACGGAAAAGATGGGGGTTGTGATAAAGAGTGTGGAGAATATGCACAGTAGACCTGATGAAATGGCAGATGTGGTGAGTCAGGCAGTAATTGGAACAAATGTGAAGATTATAAAATCAGAAAATAATGAAAAAGGGGAAGAATGGTTTCTGATAGAAACGCCTGATACATACCAGGGATGGATGAAAGCTTCCTCTATAAGAGTTTTCGAAAAGGAAGAAAGATTATATGCAAGAGAAGGGAAAGTTTTTGAAGTAAAGAGTCTCATTGCTTACATATACAGGGATGAGAACGTCACAACACATAAGCCCCTTACATTCGCTCCCATTGGTTCAATCTTAGAGGCTGGAAATTGGGGAGAAAGATGGTGTGAGATAAATCTTCCTTCCGGAGAGAAAGGATGGATTCAGAAAGGGGATGGAATTATAAAAGATGCCTCTCAGAAAAAAAGGCGGATAACATCGGATGAAATGATAAATCTTGCAAAAAGATTCCTCGGTATTCCCTATCTATGGGGTGGAACGACACCTATTGGTCTTGATTGTTCAGGATTTACCCAGCTTATCTGTAGGTTGAGCGGGATTGAGGTTTTGAGAGATGCCAATATCCAGTTTGAAAGGAGTGGTCTTATGGAAGTTCCTAAGGGAAAGGAAAGAAAGGGAGATCTTGTATTCTTTGGAAAATCAATTGATAAGATAACCCATGTGGGAATTATGATAAGTAGAAAGGAATTCATTCATTCAACAACCCATGAAAAACCAGTGGTTCAGATATCGAGGCTTTCTGATCCATATTGGAAAAGTCTTTACCAGGGGGCAAGAAGGCCCTTTTAAGAATGACTGGTGCGTAATTCTATCGATTTGGAAATAGTCTCTAAGATCTGTTCTATTTTGAACGGTTTAAATATGACAAGATCAGCACCCCTTTTCTTTAGTTCTTCTGGGGTAAATTGCATGTCCCAGCCAGTAATAAATCCTATTACTATTTCTGGGTTTATCGATTTTATTTTTTTAGCTACCTCCCAGCCAGACATTTCTGGCATTCCAATGTCTGTTAAAACCAAATCAAACTTTTCCTTTTGAAAGTTTTCAATTCCCTCTTTGCCAGATTCAGCCAGGGTTGTTTTATGGCCATGGGGAGTAAGAATATCGGATAACAATTCTCTGATGTAGGGTTCATCATCGATAATTAATATATTTAAAGGAGGGATTTCTTTTTTAGGAAATTCTTTTATTTCTATTTTTTTTATTTTTTTTGACTTAGGTAAAGAAATAAAAATAGTTGTTCCTTTTCCCTCTTCACTTTCAATTTTTAATTCTCCTTTGTGCCTGCGAATTATTCCATATACAATACTCAAACCCAGACCCGTTCCTTCTACTCCCTTAGTCGTGAAAAATGGATCAAATGCTTTCTCTTTCACATCATGGGACATTCCTATACCATTATCTGCTATTTCTAATAATACTTTATCTCCATCAGATTTTGCTTCAATTGAAATTTGTCCTCCTCCCGGCAAAGCATCTATTGAGTTTAAAATAATATTAGTTATAGCTTCTCTTAGCTCTGAAAGGTTGCCATCTACCATAAGTCCTTCTTCTAATTTTTTATTTATGTCTATCTTTATTCCTTTAGCTTCTGATTCATCCTTCCATTTGACTTTAGTTAAAGCTAAACTATCATCTACAACTTGATTTATATTTACTGGCTCAAAAATTTCCTCAGGCTTAACTTTAGCAAATTCCTGAATTCTTTTTACAATTTCTGCTCCGCCTAAAGCTGCTTTTTCAATTATTTTAAGTCCTCTAAGCACTTCTTTATCTTTAGTCTGTTGACTTAAAAGTTGAGCTCGACCTAAAATTGCTCCCAAGATATTATTGAAATCATGGGCTACGCCTGCAGAAACTACTCCTAAAGCCCGTAATTTTTCCGTTAAAAGCAATTGTTTCTGGCTTTCTTTCAAGTCTTTATAAGTTTTTTCCAAATTTTTAAATAGCTCAGCATTTTCAATGGTTAATGCAACCTGATTAGCAATGGAAGTGAGAAGTTCTTTATGACCCTGATCAAATATGCCTTTTTTATAGCTCTGAATAGATATTACCCCAATTATTTTATCTCTAACTATAAGAGGAATTCCCAAATAGGATTGGGAAGGCATACCAATAATTCTTACTTCTGCTGGTAATTGATCCTTCTCTTTTTCATAGTCTGTGAATATAATGGGTTTTTTGTTACGGATAATCCAGCCTGTCAGGCCACTTTTTTCTGAAACTCTTACAGAAAATGGCTCTAATTCTTTTCCCTTATCTATGAGAACTAGAAAGAAAATCTCATCTTTCTTTTCATCATATAAAGATAAATAAAAGGTATTAACATTCATTACTCTCATTACTTTTTTGGAGATTAATTTCAACAATTTGTTTAACTCCAATGTTGATAAGCAAGTAGCTCCAATCTCATACAAGACTTTCATCTCCTCTGCTTTTCGGTTTATCTCTTCATAAAGCAGAGCATTTCCGATGGCAATCGCTGCTTGAGTAGCAAAATAGTTAAGAATTCTAAGATGATCTTCGTTAAAAGCATTAATCTCTTTGCTTTCCACATTTATAACGCCCATGACCTTATCCTGATATATAAGAGGTGAAGCCATCTCACTTCGGATATGGGGGTGGCCAGGGATGTATCTTGAATCTTTCTCTACATCTGAAACAATAATACTTTTCTTTGTTTGAAAGACTGTGCCAGTGATTCCCTCACCTGGTTTTATGACCAATCTTTTTAAACTCCTTATCTTTGGCCCAAGGGAAGCTTTTATTTCTAATGCATTTAGAGAAGGGTTAAAAAGAAGGATTCCACCAGCATAAAAAGGAACAATTTGTTTGAGGATGGCGAGAATTTGATTGAGAACATTATCTAAATCTAATAAACTGGTAATGCTCTTACCTGTTTGATAAAGAGTGGATAATTCTTTTACTCGTTTTTCTAAATCTTTATAAAGTTTCAAGTTTTCTAAAGCAACCGAGATTTGATCAACAATAGTCTGGATAGTTGCTATTTCGTCTTCTCCAAAAGCATTGAATTTTTCACTCTGGACATCTAAAACTCCAATTACTTTTCCATCTTTAGTTTTAATTGGAACAGAAATTTCAGAATTTACTTCAGGGAAATATCTTAAGTAATAAGGGTAGGAGTTGGTATCTCCTGAAACCTGAATCTTCCCAGTAGTAACAGCCTGACCAATCATCCCTTCGGTTATCTTTTGTCTGTATTCAGAGGGAACCTTTCTCTGGAGTCTTCCTGCTCTGGCTATTTGAACTAATTCATTTGATTCTCCATCGACTAACAAAAGAAAAACAAAAGGATAGTGAGCAATATTTTCAACTAAATTAACAGCCTGCTGAAATAAATTTCTGGTTTCGATAGAAGTTATAATAGTTCTCCCCATTTTATTTATTGCTTTTAGCTGTTTGATGGTTTCTCTTTGCTTTTCAAAAAGTTTTGAATTAGCAATAGCAACAGCTATCAGCTCACCAAAAGCTATGGCTAACTCTTTTTCAAGCTCAGAATATTCTTTTATTTTATCGTAATAATAAATTATCCCTCCTACAATCTCTCCATGGTAGTTAGAAGGAATGATATTTACGGATTTATATCCTTCCTGGGTAGCTAATTCTTTTAATGGAGGGATTCGGAAAGCATCAGGAATAAACATTGGTTTTTGAGTCTCGATAACTTTCCCTCCAGGTATTTCTTTATAATGTTTGATGGCAGCTATCATATATTCTCTGGACAATCCTTCGGAATATACAAACTTAGGCTTTTTAGTTACCTCATCCACAAAAACAATAGCCCATCTGTCTGCATTCAGGATCTTTGCACTTTCTTTTCCAATCAGAGGTAAAGATCTGGAAAGATCCATTTCAGCGCTTATTTGAAAGGCGACCTTTTCCAGTGCTTTTGTTCGTTCAAGCTGGAATTGTATTTCTTTAGTCCTTTGTTCAACTTTTTCTTCTAAAGTTCTACTCCAATCCTGAAGTTTTCTATATAAATTAGCACTTTCAATAGCTATTCCTGCACGGTTAGCAATGATGGTTAATATCCATCTTTCTTCTTGGGTAAGGGAAAATTTTTTGAATTTGCTGAGATGAATTACACCCAATACTTTTTTGTTGGTTTTAATTGGATAGCAAAAAATAGATTTTACAGGAAAGGGTCGAAGAAACGAATCGATTGCCCTTGATTTACTGATATCTTCTATTTCAATTGGCTTTCCTTTTAAGGCTACAGTGCCAGCAATTCCTTCACCCAGTTTAATATTATTTTTCTTTATATTCTCTATGTTTATTCCCCGGGAAACAGCTGCTGACAATTCTTTTTTATCGGGATCAACCAGAAAGATAACTCCTATTTCTGGACTTAAATTGTCCATAGCCTTCTCGATAACTAAATTTAAAACTTCCTCCTCATCAGTAGAAACACCTATAGAAGAAGCAATTGAGTAGAGAATGGATAATTGGGTGAGTTTCCTTTCCAACTCTTTTATTTTTTCAGTTGCTAATTCCTTCATTTTCTTCTTTCCTAACGTATATAAACTATAATCTATAAAGTTATTCTGCTAAAACACATACCACGACAGTCATTGTGTGAAAAATGGGACGACCAGCAGTCTCAGGGCATCTTCCTATTTCACCATATGTATAAAAGCCTGCTAACGGAACATCCTCTCCTATGATTTCTTTAACACTTTCTATCTCTTTTTGGTTGTCTTTTTTCAAGATCAAGGGTCGAGAAATGCAATCAAAGATTAGCCCGGCTTTAATTTTTCTTTTTTTCACCATAGAGACTGCTTGCATGGCTGCTTCCCGAGCGGCATCTAAAAGCTCTTCTTTTGTGGTTTCCATTATATTGATAATAGAACCTTCTGGAATTTCTGAAGCGCAGGTTATTGATCCATCAGGATTTCTGTCTATTACATGAATAATACGATATTCATCTCTCATTTCTGGAACTCCCAATGGATAAAAATTAGCTTCTTTCATTCTTCCCAATTTTTCAAGCCCGACTTTATTCAGGGTTAAATTGAAATATTCTAAATAAGCATTGACTGCTGGTTTATTGCTTAATTCTTGTAATATATTACCCTTGGCCTTGGTAACTAAAATTGGTTCACCAGAAGGTTTAAAACCGTGTTTAACACCATATCCAATTTTTATATTAGAATCTAAATAAGCGCCAACGATAGAGTCAGAAAGTAGTTGATCATTGAAAAATTGATATGTTCTTTTAAGTTTCCATTCATCACAAGCTCCTCCGCCAATAATATTTCTATTTGCGCCTAAGATATCGTAAATTCCTCGAATAATCTCAGTTCCGTTCCCAGTTAATCCATCTGGGAAAACAATAAGTGTTCCTCTTTCTCGTTCGGGTATTGATGAAATAAAAGATTTAGCTAACTCTTCTCCAGCCTTACGAGAATTTTGACTGATTCTTTCAGATTTAGAAGTGATAATTTTTATTTTATCAGATTTTAAAGTAGCTACTACTACAGAACCTTTGTGGCCTCCTGAAAAATCTATTTCACCCCCGGTTGAGCATCCGATCAAGGGAGCCTTACTAATAATTGATTTAACTCCTTTCAATAGTTTTGGAAGATCAAACTGAATAGAAGAAAAAACTACTGTAAGGTTGGGAGTTTCTTCACCCATTTGAGACAATGCTTTCTCCGCTGCTTGCTTTCCTGCTTGAAAAGAATCCCTCAGCTTACTTAAGCCAACTCCAAAATTAATCGCCATCTTTATCGCGCCAAATTTCCTCTTTTTTATTTTAAATTAAGAACCTAAAAAATGCAAATGAAGTAGTTGTTTTTATAGCTGGGATAGATATATTTCTAACTGTTTATTCTGGCCTTCTTCACCATCATAGAATATGTTCACTATTGGAATTCCTGTTTCATTCTGGATTCTTTGAAAAATTGATGAGGTTATTGACCCCGGCATACAACCAAAAGGTGATACATTCACAATTAAATTAACACCTTGTTTGGCAAAGTGAACTGCCCTTCCTACAGTTAATATAGCTTCTCCTTCAAAATTTAAAGGAACGTATTTCATTCCTTCTTCAAGAATCTTCTCGATCGATGGTTCATGTCTTTCTCTTACTAAATCTCCTCCTAATTCATACCATACCATTTCATCTTTGACTATGAACTTATTCTTTAGATAAGTTTTAAGCTTTTCCATAAATTTTAATCTCTTTTCCTTAGCTCTCCATTTCTGCATGTAATAAGTATAGAGAATCCATTCAGCAGAGGAGGTGAGCCATGCTTCACTTCCATATTTTTCTATGTATCTTATTAGATTGTCATTGGAAAAAATATTGCATCTTACAAATATTTCACCTACTATGCCAACAAGAGGTTTTTTTCTAAATTTATCTACTTTTATATTTTTAAAAGCTCTGATTGATTTTTTGAGCTCTTCTTTTAAATTCCCGTCTTTCTCAAAGGCAAATTCAAATCTTTTCTTTTCCTCATCCAGTATTCTATCGGTCTCTCCTTTATAAACTTCATATGGTCTTATCATACACGCTAACTTATAGAGAATATCTGAGATAAGGAATGCTCTCCACAATAATTTTCTTAAACTCTGGTTAAACCCCATATAGACATTGGATGCGCAGGGAGACACAATATATAGATTTTTATAACCTATTTTATCGAGAATGATTCTATGAAGAGTAGCATATTGACCGAATCTGCAGGGTCCATCAGCCTTAGGCATTAAGAAAGCATCATATTTTCCATCCGAGCCTGTTTCTTTCAATTTAAAAACAAGGCTTCCTAAAGTCACAGCCATGGGAAGACACTCACTTCCCCTTGAAAGAGATCTCCCCAAATTAAAAGCTTCTTTATTCTCAGGTGAAAGTGCCTCAGCCATATAACCATATCTCCTGAAAGCTGAAGCAAACAGCTGGGATCCAATGGGATGCATGGCGGGAATCCAGAGCTTCCTTTCTTTTATTGATTTATTATGAAGCTCTTTATAAGAAAATTCCAAAGATTCTTTTCCTCTTTTATAATTTCTTAACACATCAAGAAAGGCTTCTATTCGGGTTATGTATCCTGTATCAGCACCGTGCTCATCGATCTCAAGGATTAAAAAGGGTTTTCCTTCTAAAATCGTTTCAAAGTAGCTCAGCAGAAAAGAATCTGGACCGCAGTTAAAATTCGTTAAATATACGGCAAAAAGGTTTTTATGATTTTTTATAAATTTACTTGCAGCAAGAATTTTCTGACCCCATGCCCAGTACATATTGGAGAAATAATCATCGATCTCTTCTCTGCTCACAGGAAGGCAGTCAAGAGGAATTACTTTATACCCGTACTGGGATATCTTATAGGGAAGATCTAAATTAATTCCCTGGTCAAATATATTATACGGTCTTCCCAGTATTACAATTCCTATTTCATCCTTTTCCTCAAGATCCTTTAATAATTCAGTTCCTTTTTCTCTGATCTTTTTTTCAAAATCTTCCTGAGTTTTTTTTGCTCTTATCAGACCTTTAAATACATCTTCCTTTTTTACCTCTAATTTTTCTCCGATTGTTTTATAAATTTTTTCAGCACTCTCTTTAATATTAAGTCTAAAATCAAAAACCGGACTCAATATCTTATCCGAATTTAGACCCTGGAGATGAATGCTGCTCTGTATAAGAGAAGGTGCAGCCTCCAGATAGGGACAGAAAAGACTATTTGTTGTCTTCGGATTGGGCTCAGCACTTATCATATGAGGGATAAAGACAAAATTGACATTCCTGTCCTTAAAAAATTCAAAGCTCGAGCCAATGGAAATTTTTACAGGAAAACAGGTTTCAGCTCCAGAGAGTTCACAACCCCTCTTTACTATATCAGGATTTGTTACTGGCGAAAGTCGAACATTGAATCCCAGAGCGAGAAGGAATTCTTTAAAAAATGGATAATAGAGATAGGTGCTCAAGCTCCTTGGTATTCCTATAGTGTGAGTATTTTTTAATTTTCTGTTATGATTTCGTTCTTTAAAGAAAAATTTATTCCTTTGCTGGAATAAATAAAAATTCTCAGGCAATTTCTTCCTTGTATCCCATGGTTCTCTTCCACACATATATCCCCAGGATGGAGTCTCTTTTTCTCCTTCGATATGGGCGTAAGTTATTCGACAGTTATTGGAACATAAACCACAATTTTTATTTGAAAAGCTAAGCTTTCTTTTTGCTAAATCCAGACCTTTAAATTTTGATTTAAATTCTTTTCTCTCCCTACTCTCTTTAGCTATAAGGGCAACACCATACGCTCCCATTACATGACAATGAGATGGTACTGAAATCTCCCTGTTTAAAATATTTTCAAAGGCTGCTACCAATGCTTTGTTCCTGGCTGTTGCTCCCTGAAAGAATATCTTTTTTGAAATGTGTCTATTTCCAACCACATTTCTCAAATAATTCTGTGCAACTGAATACATGACTGCAGCCATTACTTCTTTTTTTGTATACCCTTCCTTTAAAAGCTTAAAAATATCCTGTTCCATAAAAACTGTGCATCTGTCAGAGGTATATGGAGGAGCAGTTCCCAATGTCAGATCGCCTATTTGAGAAACTTCATAACCAAGCTTTTTTGCCTGTTCTTCAATAAAAGAACCAGTCCCTGCTGCACAAACATAGTTCATATTGGAATCATGGATAAGCTGATCTTTTACCCTTGTGTATTTGGAATCCTGTCCTCCTATCTCAAAGATTGTTTCAACTTCTGGATCAATGTATGATGCTCCCCTTAAGTGAGAAGTAATTTCATTTATAATAAAGTCAGCTCCTGTTATTAAACCAATCATCTTTCTTCCCGATCCAGTGGTTCCGGCACCCAAAAATTCTAGGGAAGTTTTTTTCTCCTTTGAGATTTTCTCAATAGCAATAAAGAGATTTCTCACAGCCTGAACAGGGTCTCCCTCTGTTTTTCTATAGATATCCATCAGGATATTGCCCGCTTTATCAATTAATACAGCTTTGGTGGATGTGGAGCCTACATCAATTCCCATATAAACTTCGATTGTATTTTTCTCAGGCCATTTATTTATTCTTATTTCATTGGAAAGATCATCAATTAAAAGATTTTCTTCTTCAAAGTAGGGATATTTAGATTTGATAAGTAACAAAGCAGGGCGTATTGATTTTAAAAAAATTCTTTTTTCTTTTCCATCATTTTTTAGAAGAGACAAAAAATCAGAAAAATCCTTATCAGCCAATAAAGCTGATCCTATAGCTCCTGCCAAATGACCATTTTTCCAGGTAAAGATAAGATCGCTGTACTGACTCTTCAACCATCTTAAAATTTCTGAATTTAGAGAGACTCCGCCTATGATAACTGTTTGCCTATTAAGTTTTTTTCCTTTTAGTAATGTATTCAAAAGGTTATAGGCCATTCCCCTGCATAAGCCCGACCACATCTCTTCTCTGGAAAATCCCTCCTGTTGCCTTGAGATAAGGTCAGTCTTTGCAAAGACTGAACACCTTGTGGATATAGTAGGCGGATCCGGGAAAGAAGGGAAATTTTTTAAATACTCATATTTTATTCCCAGTCTCTCTGCCTGTTGATCAAGAAAAGAGCCGGTTCCTGATGCACATAATGAGTTGATTCCAAAGTTTAAAAACTCACCTTTTTCATTGAACTGAATAAATTTGATAGAACATCCTCCCACATTGATTATATTTCTTACATAGGGAAATAACTTCCTTACTGCAGTAACATCAGCTTTTAATGGATTTATTGGATTAATCCGGGCTTTCTCCAGAAGATGTTCCGGGAATTCTCCTGTCATTCCGATCAATGAATTTTTGTTTAAGTTTAGTTCGTTAAGCAACCAGATTAAAGTTTCTATCAGGTTTCCCTTGTGTTGTGAAAATAAACTTTCTAAGACGTTTCCCTTTTCATCGATGACCACTATTTTTAAATAAAGAGAACCTGCATCAATACCTATTCGATATTTTTCATCACCAATCATTCTTTTCATATTACAAATATTGGGATTTTAATGCAACCTTGACATCTTGTTTTTCTGAGGATTAAGCTATAGTGCCATGAAACAAAAAATAAAACAGAATCTCCTTTTAATAACTGTAATAATCTTATCGTTTATAGCTGGTGGAATTGCTTATAAGTATAAATTTCCAGTTTTTTCCTATGTTGATAAATTTCTAAATGTTTTTTATCCAGAGTTTTTCTATCCGGCTTATGAACAGAAATCCTCGGAAATATTTGAAAAGAAAGAGGTCACCCATCCCTTTACTTTCATTGTTTATGGTGATTCAAGAGAGTTTGCAGGAATTCAAAAGACTTTAGTTGTCAAAAAGATTATTGAGGAGAGGCCATCTTTTGTCATCCATTTAGGTGACATGGTTACATACAGTGATGAGCATCAATGGGAAATATTTGATGCTTTTGATGGTGAGATTATTAAGAATGGAATTCCTTTTTACCCTGTCCTTGGGAATCACGAATACAGAGTGATGTTTCAGGAGAGAGGAGAACCTTCAAAATTACTCAGGAGTTATTTTAAAAGATTTCCATTTCTTGAGGAGAGAAGATGGTATTCTTTTGTATATGGGAATTGCAAATTTATAATCCTTGATACAATGACTGACCATTCTCCTGAAAGTGCCCAGGCCAGATGGCTGAAAGAAGAACTAAAAAAGAAAGACTCAGATTTTTTGTTTGTGGCCATGCATCATCCACCTTATACAAAGACTACCCATGGTGGAGCGAGGAAAGCTGAAAAGAAATTGGCGCAACTGTTCGAAAGTTACGCTCAGGAGGACTTTAAAAAAGTAGATATTGTTTTTGCAGCTCACAAGCATAATTATGAAAGGTATGTAAATAACAGAATTAATTATGTAGTTTCAGCTGGCGGAGGAGCTCCTCCTTATCTGGTAAAACGGGATAAAAATGATATTTTCAGAGAAAAAGGATTTACATACCACTACTGTAAAATAAGAATAAAAGAGAAAGATGCAATTTTTCAAATGATTCAACTGAAAAATAACCTTAAATCTTGGAAAATAGGAGACGCTTTTTCTTTTTCCAATTAGGGGTCAGATCTTCATTATTCATTATTCAATATAAATTAATAGGTCAACTATCCTCTTCGCTCAGATCTCCTCGCATAAAAATCTATGCCAGTGTTGTGTCACTTAATTACCTTTTGTTGCTCTTCTGTGACACAACCCTTTCCCTATGGGAGAAAGATCTCCTTAGACGCTTCGCTGAGCAGCACATGGGAGCCTTTCGGAGAACTGAAATATCAGGAGAATTAATCACTTCTCTTTTATCCGAAAGGCTCCAAGTACTAAGTTGCATAAGTTTTATGGTTCTGTCATTCCCGCAGGCCTTAAGCGGGAATCTATTGATTTTACTGGATTCCTGCCGGGGTTTACCCTCATGAAAATGGGCGCAGGAATGACAAATATGAAACGCTAATTTATGCAACTAAGGTACTATCACTTCTCTTAAGGCAGTGTGTAAAAGGTTTTTATTTAAATTTAAATCATCTATTTGCATGCACCAGAATGGTGCATGTAGGAGGGTGCGGAATATGTATTCCGACCACCCTCCTATGTTCAGGGAAGAAGCCTTCCCTATAACCCTTCAGTGTGCTTTATGAGAAATTGTTTATTTATAAAGATATTTATGAGACAGCACACTAATACAAACGCACAAAATATTTTTACATGTAGGGCAAGGCTTTAGCCTTGCATCAAGCAACCCTGAAGGGTTGCCCTACAAATTATTTATTGCTTTGTATTAGCTTCTCTTAATTTTAGAGATTATTTCCTCGTAATTATTCTTGAGGACATTAACTATATTCCCATCGATTTCTTCTTTTTTTACCTTTTCATCCATAATTTTGAATACATCATTTTTGTCCAATGCTTTTCGATATGGTCTTTCTTCGGTGAGAGCATTAAATATATCACTTACAGCCATAATCTTTGAAAATAAAGATAAATTTGTTTTATCTTTTTTAAAGGGATATCCGGCACCGTTCAATTTTTCATGATGGAATGCAGCCCACTCTTTCATCTGTTCAAAGCCTTCGATTTTTCCCAGAATATGGTAAGTATAGTAACTATGTTTTTTCATTATGTTAAATTCCTGTTCAGTTAATCCGGATGGTTTATCAAGAATTTCATCGGGGATTGAAAGTTTGCCAAGATCGTGCAAAAGCCCTGCTATTTCTATCAGCTCACACTCTAATTGGGATGAACCCAATTTAGATGCTATTATTCTTGCTGTTTTTCCAATTTTTTCTGAATGTCTCTTTGTGAATTCACTCTTGTCATCCACAATTTTAGCAAAAGTCAAAGCTATTTCTTTTAAATCTTTTAATCCGATTATTATCTTCGATTCGCTGCTTAATTGAGAGAGAATATCATCCAGGTAAGGAGAAGCGAGGTCAAACCAGAAACTATCTTGTTCACTAATTTTTATGAAAGAATCAACCAATTCTGGATTGAATAATTTTTCTGAATAATTTTTAATCTTTTTTCTGATTGAATTTTTTTGTTCTAAAACATAGGAATCATAATTTATTAAAATCTCTATTCTATCTGAAAGATGTATTATCTGGCTCTCCAATGGAATTTTATTTCCTTTTAATCCTGATTTATTTTTGCCATCCCATCTGTCATGATGATAAAGGATAAATTTAGAATAAGGCTTTAAAATTCTCGTGGAATTTATTAATTCATAGCCTCTAATACAATGAGGTTCTGGGATTTTAAATTCAAATTGATACATTGAAATTTTTTCCTTATGAGTTGAAATTCCTAAATCATGGAGGATTGCTGAAAAGAATAAATCATTCCTTTGACCATCGCTCAATCTAAAATACTCCGCTATTTTGAGAGCAATTATTGTGACTCTTTTATGATGGCTTGATATAAGAAGTTCTGACTTGTAAAGATCCAGAGCATTTGAAAGAGCAGTAATCAGATTATTCATGCTTAACTTTAGATATTCTCTCATCGTGAATTTGCAAATATCATATAAATTTTTTTAGTGTCAAATTTAAAAAATCTACGTGCTTTAAAAAAGCTGGTAATAAAGGTAGAAAATTGAATAAATTTGATAATTATAAATTTCCTTTATTAATTTTTTTCTAAAATTAAAATTAATTAAATATAGGTTGATGTATTAATTAATACAAATGCAATAAATAATTTGGGGCAACCCTTCAGAGCCTGCCCCAAACCTTGCCCTGAACTTGTTTCATGGGTTGATTCGGGGGTTGCTTAATGCAAGGCTAAAGCCATGCCCTACATGTCAATTTATTTAATTCGTTTGTATTAGAGTGAAAAATTTTTTTTATGAATTTAGTATTTTTTTGTATATTTCCGAATTTTGCATTAAAATTATCGAGGAAGGAGAGAAAATGCTGGCCGGTATATTTTTAGTAATTATTGGAGCTGTATTTTTGTTACAAAATTTAGGTTATATTTCAGGAAGTGCATGGAAGATAATATGGCCTCTTATTTTAATCGCTCTCGGTCTTTCGATTTTGTTTAGAAGGAGACATTTCTGGTGGTGCTATCCACCTGATTGGTGGAAAAAAGAAAAAAAGAATGATGATAATTAAACCGAAGATGCAAAAAAATGGCAAAAAATGGGGTCAGGCACTGTTTTTTGCATTTTTAAAGAAGCCAAACGAAGAAGATAGAGAGTGATAATTTCTTAGAGATCATAAATGAAAATCAAAAATGGAGTATATTTCTAAGTTATTTAATTTTATTTCACAAAATATTTACATAAAATATGCAATTTATGCCATTCTCCTTATAATTTTAATCAGATTTATTTCCCTTTTCTTGAGAATATTTTTTAGAATTTTTTCTACTGATACATCATCTAAAATAACTGAAGCTAAAAGATTAGAAAAATTGGGAAATTTCTATGGAGCAGGGATGATATATGAGGAAATCGGAAGATACGAGAAAGCCTCAGAATGTTATTTAAAGGCAAAAAATTTTAATGCATGTGCCAAGATGCATGAAAAACTCGGAAAATACTATGAAGCAAAAAAGATGTATTTAAAGGCAGAGAATTATTCAAAGGCAGCTTCAATGGTTCTTTTGAAACCTGAAAAAACTTCCCTTGATTTTGAAGAATCAGCTGAGATTTACATTAGAGGAAGGTTTTATAAAGAGGCATTAGATTTGCTCCTTAAAATTAAGAATTTCAGAAAGGTGGCAGAGATATTTGAGAGTCTTAAAAATTATGAAGATGCTGCAATTTATTATGAAAAAGCTCAGATGCTTGAAAAAGCCGCTGAGAATTATGAGAGAAATTTTTATCATATAAAAAATCAAAAATTAGGAGAGATTTTGGATGAATCAGAGAAAGTCCATCTGATAAAAGCAGCGAAAACGTGGGAAAAACTTGGAAATGTAAAGAAAGCGATTTCTCTTTTAGAAAAAGAGAGATTAAATGAGGAGCTTGCAGAGCTTTTGGAAAGGAAAAACATGTGGAAGGAAGCAGCTGAACTATGGGAAAAGAAAGAGAAGTTTTTGAAAGCTGCTGAGTGTTATGAAAAAGCCGATGAATTAAAAAGGTCCCATTTAATGAGAGCAAGGCATTTTTATGAGGAAGGTAATTATTCAGAATCAGCTAAACATTTTGAAGAGGCTGGAGATCTTGTAAGGGCTGCTGAAGATTATGAAGTTACAAACGATTTTCATAAATCAGGAGAATTGTATAAGTTGTTGGGAAATTATGTAAAAGCAGCTGAGAATTTTTTTAAGGCCGGGGAAAAACATAAGGCAGCCAAGATGTTTGAACTTGCCGAGGAATTTGAGAGCGCTGGTAAAATTTATGCTGAGCTAAGAGATTTTGCAAAGGCTGAAGAGATGTATGGAAAAGCTGGAAATTATTTCGAGGCAGGAAAGTTAACGTTAAATACAGGAGATGAAGAAAAAGCTCTTGAATTTTTTCAGCGGGTTAAATCAACCGATGAAAATTATGATGAAGCTCAGAGATTAATTGCTGAGATATTCTTTAAAAGAGAAGAATATAAATTAGCATTTGAAAGGTTTACACAAATTTTAGAGAATAGTGAAATTTCAGAAAAAAATTTAGAGAGTTTTTACCACTTTGGTATCTGCAGTGAAAAATTGTCAGAGTATAACACTGCAATTGAGCTATACCGGAAAATTCTTAATAAAGATTATAATTTTAAAGATGTAAGGGAGAGATTAGAAAATCTTATGAATTTAACAATAGAAGTTAAAGAACTGATAGAGACTCCAGAGACAGAGGAAAGATATAGAATAATCCAAAGGATAGGAAAAGGTGGGATGGGAACAGTATATAAGGCTGAGGATTTACTGTTGAAAAGAGTTGTAGCTCTCAAGATTCTCAAGAGAGAAAATCTTGAGGATTCAAGATCAATCGAGAGATTTTATTTGGAGGCAAGAGCTGCGGCGGCTTTGAATCATCCAAACATTGTCACAATATTCGATGTAGGAAAGTTTAAAGAAAATTACTTTATCTCGATGGAATATATTGAAGGGAAAACCATGCAGGAATTATTGAAAGAAAAAAATTTCATCTCATTCGATGAGTTTTTCTTCGTATCTTTGAATTTATTCCATGCCCTTAATTATGCTCACAATAAAAATGTAATCCATAGAGATATAAAACCTCAGAATATTATGGTTTCCAAAGAAAATCAGGTCAAAGTAATGGATTTTGGTCTTGCAATAATTCTATCAGAATATAAAAAAGGCGAGACAGGGATGATAACAGGAACTCCTCTTTACATGGCTCCAGAACAGATAAGAGGAGAGGGAATTGATAGGAGAGTGGACATTTATTCATCAGGTGCCACTTTATTTCATCTGATCACAGGAAAACCATTGTTTTCAGGAGATAATGTTTTATACAAACACATTTTTGACCCGCCTGATAAACCGAGTTCGATAAGGAGTGATGTACCGGAGGAAATTGATTTTTTCATTCTTAAATGTTTGGAGAAAAGGAAAGAAGATAGGTTTCAGTCTGCATCAGAGGCAATTTCTCATCTGGAAAAGATTAGAAAAAATAATTGACAAAATAGATAGACTTTGAAAAAATGACAATTTGAAAGGAGGAATTATTTATGGCAATGGAGGTAGGTTCTACAAGTAAAGTTAAATCTGAACCCAATGTTGTTCCTCTCTGTGATATTCTCTTAGTACTTCTGATTATTTTTATGGTTATAACTCCTCTTGTCCAGAAAGGAATCGATGTTAAACTTCCAGAAACAGGAGGTTCTGATACAGCAGTTCCAGCATCAACGATTGTTCTTACCTTAAAAAAGGATCTGAATATTGATGTAAACCAGAGACCTATTCAAAGAGCAGCTTTAGCTCAGTATTTGAAAGAGTTATATGCCACAAGAGCTGATAAAACCATATTTATAAGAGCTGATTCAAGGCTTCCATACAAAGAAGTGATAAAGATAATAGACATAGCAAAAGGTGCTGGAATAGAAGTACTTGGAATTGTTCCTGAAATTTTTCAGGAATGAGATATTGCCTTTTTAAAATAGGTATTTTTTTAATATTATTCTCCCTTTTAATTCCGCAGGAAGATATAATCGGAGAAACTTCAAAAGAAGAAATTTTTGATCTATTTCCACTCTGGAAAGAAATTTCAGAGATATATGTTCCAAAACAAGAGATAGTAAATCAACTTAAGGATGTAAAAAAAGAAATACTTATTGAGGTCATTTTAGGCACATGGTGCCCTGATAGTGAAACACATGTATGTTCCTTTATAAAAGTAATTGATCTTGTTAGCAATAAAAAGATTAAAGTTAAATATTTTGGAATATCAAGAGGAAAAACAGAACCAGAGTATTTAATAAAAGATAAAAACATCTTAAAAGTTCCAACTTTCATTGTTTACATCGATGGAAAAGAAAAAGGTAGAATAATTGAAACTCCAGAAAAAACTATCGAAGAAGACCTTTTAAACATAATAATTTCTTAGTAAGGGTTAGCCATCTCCTTCGCTCAGGAGATAATTGACCTCTTGTTTAAAATAAATCAATTTTCTTCCTCTCTTCCTGTTTAATTTCTAAAAAATTTGAAAATTAATTTTTTTTTATGTATATTCATTTTGTATCTTTTATGATTAGAAATAAAAAGTTATATTTTTATTATAAGAGAAAATGAATGGGAATCATTGAGTGGTTAATAAGTAAATTAACATGTGATTTAGCTGTTGATCTTGGAACCGCCAATACTCTCATATATTTAAAAGGAAAAGGCATCGTCGTCAATGAACCATCGATTGTAGCGATTAATAAAAATAACGGAAAAATCGAGGCAGTCGGAAATGAAGCAAAGGAGATGGTGGGGAAAACCCCTGCAAATATTTTAGCTATAAAGCCTTTAAAAGATGGGGTTATAGCTGATTTTGAGATTACAGAAAGGATGCTGGATTATTTTATCAGGAAAGCAAGAAATAAAAATCAATGGATAAGACCGAGAATAGTTATTGGAATACCTTCGGAAATAACTCAAGTCGAAAGAAGAGCAGTTAAGGATGCGGCTATTAAGGCAAAGGCCTCAGAAGTATATCTCGTTGATCAGGCTATGGCTGCTGCAATTGGCTCAGACCTTCCAATAACAGAACCAGTAGGAAGCATGATTGTTGATATTGGAGGAGGCACCACTGATATAGCAGTAATATCTTTAGGGGGAATTGTATTTTCAAAAGCCATAAGAATTGCCGGCAACGAAATGGATGAAGCAATAGTTCAGTTTGTTAAAAAGAAATACAATTTATTAATAGGAGAAAAGACAGCTGAGCAGATAAAGATTAAAATCGGCTCTGCCTACCCATTAGAAGAAGAAATGAGTATGGAAATAAAGGGAAGAGATCTCAGGGATGGAATTCCAAAGACAGTTGTAATTAATGATAAAGAGGTTAGGGAGGCTCTGGAAGACACACTGGAAGCAATAATTGAAGCTGTTAAGATAGCACTGGAAAAAACACCTCCTGAATTATCAGCTGATATTGTAGATAGAGGTATAATACTCACAGGAGGAGGCTCCCTTCTAAAAGGACTTGATAAGAGATTAATGGAAGAGACCCACCTTCCAGTTTTCATAGCAGATAACCCTTTAGCTTCTGTTGTTATCGGAAGCGGTAAAATGCTTGAGAACATTGAATTTTTAAAGAGAATAGCACTAGATTAATTCAGTGTGCTGTAAGAAAAATTCTCTATTTACGAAGATATTTATGGGACAGCACACTAGTGTCATGTCACTTAAATACCTTTCGTTATATTATTGTGACATGACACTTTCCCTATGGGAGAAAGATCTCCTTAGACGCTTCGCTGAGCACCCCCCAGACATGGGGAAGCCTCTTCCCCATACCCCTTCAGTGTGCTTTAGGAGAAATTCTTTATTTACCAAGATATTTATGGACAGCACACCAATCCCTGATTAGTTAAAAATGAAACTTTTTTTTAAAAAAAGAGTAAAAGATGGCTATTTTCTTTTACTGATTGTATTGATAAATATAGTTTTAATATCGATTCAGGTTCCTAAAGGAAACGGAGCTTCTTTTTTTGAGAAGAGTATTTTTGCCATTTTTACTCCAGTTAATAATCTATTTCACGAGCTTATTTCTGAAACCCGAGGAATTGTGAATGAATATCTCCTGTTAAAGAAAATTCATGAAGAAAACAAGAGATTAAGGGAGGAAAATTTAAAATTAAAATTTAGAAATCTTGATCTTGAGGAAAAAATAAGACAGATAAAGACAGAAAAGGCCGTCAATCTATCTGGAGAGAATATTTTCTCTGGATATGTTAGAGCAAGGACAATAGGGATAGATCCTTCAAATCCTTTTGAGAATATCTATATAAATAAAGGCTTAAACGATAAAATAAAAAAAAATCAATGTGTTATTGATTATAATGGAAACCTGGTTGGAAAAACAATTGAGCCTATTGGAAAGAATTATTCAAAGGTTCAGCTTGCCACGAGCAAAAATTCAGCGGTAGGAGCAAAGATAAAAGATAAAAACATAATCGGAATTCTTGGAGGAACTGGTTCGTATGAATGCTCTCTTAATTATATCAGGAATATCCATTCCATGGGAAAAAATGAAGAAGTGGAAACCTCTGGATATGACATGATATTTCCAAAAGGAATAAAAATCGGAAGAGTCGTGAAGGTTGAGAACACTAATTCATTGTTTAAAAAAATTTCTGTAAAGCCATATTTCGTTTATGAAGAACTCGAAGAAGTTTTAGTGATTTTTAAATGAAACGGATAATATATATAGGTTTAACATTACTTTTGGCATCTGTGTTTCAAACTTCTGTCTCTAAACTAAATTATAACCTGTTTTTTCTGGTCAATTTCCTCTCTATTTTTGTTGTTCACTGGTCAATGAATATAAATTCTATACTAAGCACTTCTCTTGGCACAATAGCTGGATTAGTTCAGGATTCCTTTTCAACGGGAATAATAGGAGTAAGTGGGCTTTCAAAAGGAGTTATGGGTTATCTAATCTCTAAAATTTCATCCAGGATAATTACAAGGAATTATTTAAGCTATTTTTTAATAATTTTAACTGGAGTCTTAACAGAACTTCTTATTTATCTGTCCGTTTTGCATTTGATAAATTTGAAAATCAGTGTGACCGAAAGAAAGATATTGTTGCTTCAACCCTTTATAACAGCAGTTCTGGGGGGATTCGTTTTTTATTTGATCGGGAAATGGAAAAAATAAATTATTCTGAAGACTTGACATCTTTGCTCAAGAGAATAAACATTGTAAAATACATAGTTTCCATTGCCTTATTGTTTGTTTTGATATTTTACTGGAAGATTCAGATTGTAGACCATAAAAATTATCTGAAATTGGCGGAGATAAATAGAATAAGAAGGGTGGATATCCTGGCTTCAAGAGGCTTTATTTATGATAGGAATGGAAGAGTTATCGTGGATAATAGACCCTCTTTTAATTTAACAATCGATAGAGATAGAATGTCAGAATTATTCAATTACATTGATAATCTTTCCAACATTCTTGAAGTCAGGAAAAAAAGTTTTATTGATAGAATATTAAATTCAAGAAAGACTCCTTATTATTTACCGCTTGTTTTAAAGAAAGACATTCCAATTGAAAAGGTGAGCTTTTTGGAAGCAAGAAAAGATGAATTTTTTCCATTAGAATTTCAAATAGAACCGGTTCGAAATTATCCTTTTAACTCCCTTGCTTTTCATATCTTTGGATATATTGGAGAGGCATTCCCGGAGGAAATATCAAAAACAAAAGACATTAAAGCAGGCTCATTTACAGGAAAAATGGGGTTAGAAAAACAGTATGATAAGATTTTAAGAGGTAAAGATGGATGGGTTGATTATGCTGTTGATATAAAAGGAAAAATTATTGAAGAACTGGAAAGAAAGGAGCCTGAAAAAGGGAATGATCTGGTTCTTACGATTGACATAGACCTACAGAATGAAGTGGAAAAGTATTTAGAGAATAGAAAGGGCGGGATAGTTTTAATTAATCCTAAAAATGGGGAAATCCTTGCAATGGCTTCTTCTCCTGGTTTTAATCCTAATTTATTTGTTTCAGAATTTTCAGAGGCCGATTGGAGAAATTTCATCTCCGATGAGAACTATCCTTTTTATAATAGAGTAATTCAGGGACAATATTCTCCTGGTTCAATCTTTAAGTTGCTTATAGCTCTGGCAGGACTTCAAGAAAAAGTAATAAATCCTGATGAGAGGATATCCTGTTCTGGCTCTTATCAATCTGGAAACAAAGTTTTTCGCTGCTGGAAGGAATTGGGACATGGGAGTTTAAATCTCTATGAAGCAATAAAGCATTCCTGTAATGTTTATTTTTATAAAACTGGAAAAAGATTGGGTATTGAGAAAATCAAGAAATATGCAAAAAAATTTGGACTTGGAGAATACACAGGAATTGATATTTCCGGCGAAAGGGCAGGATTGGTTCCAGACCCTTCCTGGAAAATGAAGTATCTTGAAGAACCCTGGTATTCAGGAGAGACAATTTCTATTTCCATCGGTCAGGGATATATTCTTACGACGCCGATCCAAATAGTAAATTTTGTATCAGCAATAGCGAACAGGGGGAAAAAAATAGTTCCTCATGTTGCAAGAGGATATTATGAGAATAATAAATTTCAAAAGTTTTATTTTGAACAGAACCCAAAGGAGATAGATATAGATAAAGAATATTTTGAATACATAATAGATGGGATGTGGGGTTCAGTAAACGATTCTGGTACAGGAGCAAGAGCAAGGCTTTCTGGATTTGATGTTTGTGGAAAGACAGGAACAACCCAGGTGGTTTCAAAAATAATCAAGGATAAAAATGAATTTACTACAGGAATTACTCCCCATTCCTGGTTTACAGGATTTGCTTCGAAAGATAATCCTGAAGTTGCAATTGCAATAATAATAGAGCATGCTGGGAAGGGAGGAGAAAATGCAGCTCCGATTGCAGGAAAGATTCTGAATTTTTATTTTAATGGGGCAAAAAGAAATGCACACTAAAGAAAACGATTATTTATGGAGATATTTATGGGACAGCACACCAAAGAATTAATAAAGAATATTGATTATTTCACACTTTCCATTGCCATTGTTTTAAGCCTGATAGGTATGGCTATGATTTATAGCTGTACATATCAGACTTCCAGAATATTCTTGATAAAGCAGATGCTATGGTTTTTAGGGGGTTTAGTGATTTTTTTGGTCTTAATCATGATAAACTACAAAAAGATAATTGAATGGTCATTTCCTGTTTATGTATTTTCAATTATCCCTCTGATGTATCTATTAATAAAAGGGAAAAAAATTGCAGGAGCAAAAAGCTGGATCGATTTTGGTCAATTTCAGGTTCAACCAGCAGAATTTGCAAAAATTGCTGCGGTGATTTTATTGACAAAATATTTTGTGGATAAGGTAGGAGAAAAGATTGGGTTGAAAGAGTTATTTTATGCTGGGATTATCATTGGAGTACCAGTTTCATTTGTAGTGTTGCAGCCAGATTTTGGAACAGCTCTCACATTTTTTCCAGGATTCATATCTTTATTTTTTCTTAAAGGAATAAAGGCAAAACTTGTGTTTTTGTTAATAATAATCATTCTTCTTTCGGGAGTGTTTATGTGGGAATTTGTTTTAAAAGATTATCAAAAAGCAAGAATAAAAACATTTATTTATCCCCAGAGCAATCCAAAGGCTGAGGGATATCATCTGCTCCAATCCAAAATAGCCATTGGCTCCAGTGGATTTTTTGGGAAAGGGTATTTAAAAGGAACACAGACTCAATCTAAATTTCTTCCAGCTCAACATACAGATTTTATTCTTTCAGTCCTTGCAGAAGAATTCGGATTTTTTGGAATATTAATTATATTTTCTCTTTATCTTTGGTTTATTTTAAGGTTTCTTAAGATATCCCTTGAACCAAAGGCTAAAGCTGGAATTTTATTATCTTTTTCCCTTTCATCGATAATTATTTTTCAATTTTTTATAAATTGTTCAATGCTGATAGGATTATTTCCTATTGTTGGAATCCCCCTTCCTCTTCTGAGTTATGGAGGGTCATCTCTTCTTTCGACTTTCATAATAATCGCTTTAATCATAAATATAAGAATGAGGAAATATCAGATTTTCTGATTTATAATAAATGTCCTTTAGAATCGAAGATATATTGAATGATGTAGAAAAGCCCCACAGATATCTTGGCAATGAATTAAACTCTATCAAGAAGAATCCTGCTAAAGCAAGGATAAAGATTGCCCTTTCATTTCCTGACCTTTACGAAATTGGCATGTCTTCTCTTGGAATAAAAATCCTTTATTTCCTTCTGAACGGGAGGGAAGACATTCTTGCTGAAAGAGTTTTTTCTCCTGGGGTTGATTTCGAAAGAGAATTGAGGAGTAGAGAAACTCCATTGTTCTCCCTTGAAAATAAGATTCCGTTGAGAGATTTTGACATAATCGGGGTTTCTCTCCTTTATGAGCTTAATTTTGCAAATATGCTCAATATTCTGAACCTCGCAAAAATTCCATTGCGGTCAAAAGATAGAGATATGGATATGCCTTTGATAATCGCAGGAGGACCTTCTTGTTTTAATCCGGAGCCTATTTCCCCTTTCATTGATCTATTTCTCATAGGTGATGGAGAGGAAGGAGTATTTGAAATAATTGATAATTTCTTTGAATTAAAAAAAACATTGAAGAATGATAAATCTCAAATTCTGAAAGAACTGGCAAAGATTGATGGCGTATACGTTCCTTCTCAATGGAAGGAGATATCCGATAAAAAAACAGGTTTTATAATTCCAATGTCAGAGAATAACAATAGAATAAGAAAAAGGGTGTTGAAAAACCTGGATGATTATCCTTTCCCTGAAAAAATTGTCGTTCCATCAGGAAAGATTGTATTTGATAGAATTTCATATGAAATTTCAAGAGGGTGTGCTCAGCGCTGCAGATTCTGTCAGGCTACTTCCATTTACAGCCCCTATCGAATTAGAAAACCTCAAAGTATTGTTGAAGGATTACTGAGATTAACGGAATCAACAGGATATGAAGAGGTTTCCCTTAGTTCTTTGAACACAGCTGACTATCCATATCTAAGCGAATTATTAAAGATATTGATGAAGATATTCTCTGAAGAAAGAATTTCAATTTCTGTCTCATCTTTAAGACCTTCAGGGCTAAAAGAAGAGGTTTCAAAAGAAATTGTCAAGGTCAGAAAAACAGGTTTTACGATAGTTCCTGAGGCAGGAACAGATAGATTGAGAAAAGTCATCAATAAAGAATTAAATGATGATGAGATAGTAAGAGCAGCGGAGAACTGTTTCAAATTCGGGTGGAGATTGTTGAAGCTTTATTTTATGGTGGGTCTTCCTACAGAAAGAGAAGAAGACCTTAAAGGGATTACTGATATTGTTAAGAATATATTGAGGATAGGAAGAAGGATAACCGGAAAAGATGTAAAAATAAATTTGAGTGTCTCCTCTTTTATTCCAAAACCTCATACTCCCTTTCAATGGCTTGGAATGGAGGAAGAAAAAGCCCTGATTCAGAAATTGCACTTTATTAAAGATAGTTTGAAAAAGTATAAGAGTGTAAATTTTAAGAACCATTCTGTGAAGATGAGTGTAATAGAAGCATTGATTTCAAGAGGTGACAGATATATTGGAAATCTTATTGAAAGAGCCTGGCAATACGGTGCGAAACTGGATGCATGGAGCGATTTTTTCAGACCTGACATATGGGAGAATGCGATACATGACTCCCATGTGGAAAAAGCTAAATATTTATCACCAGTTCCTCTTGATTCTCCTCTTCCCTGGGATCACATAGATACAGGAATAAAGAAAGAAACTCTTCAGTCTGAACTCAAGAAAGCTTTTAATGAAGAAGCGACCTTCAATTGTCTTGATAGAAGATGCAATGAATGTTTCGAATGTGATTTATGGAGAATAATGAAAAAATATTATAAAGAGAAGACATTGGAGCAGCCAGAATTAAATCTAAACTATGTAGGGGAAAAAACAGAGAAGGAGATAAGGTATCTGGCCACCTACTCAAAAAAAGATAAGGCTAAATATCTATCCCATTTAGACTTGATAAGAATTTTTGAAAGAGGATTCAGAAAATCAAGGATCTCAATTGTTTTTTCAAAAGGCCATCATCCTCATATGCTTTTCTCATTTCCACCACCCCCTCCCCTCGGCATCGAATGTAGAAATGAGGTTTTAGAATTTAAATCATCATATCTGATTACTTCTGAAGAATTTAAAGAAGCAGTTAAAGGAAATTTTCCCGAAGGAATAGAATTTAATGAACTCTATCAAATGATGGATGAGAAAGGGAAGCTTTCGAAAGAAATTTCAGGAATTATCTATTCAGTTAATTTTCGTCCAACGGCATCTGAAGTTGTTTTTAGAGAGATATACAAGCTTCGCAGTGATGAAATTTTTATTGTTCCTGATACACAATTTTCAAAATTATTCATAACTGAAAAATATTCGCCTGCTAAATCTGGAAATATTATGAAGAAATTGATTGAGATAAAAAAAATGTTAGAAGGAGAGTTTGATGAAGAAATTGAAATTGTAAGGGAAGGGATTTTGATTTCAAATTCATCTTTTAGACACTCATTTCCATTATTAGGGAAATAAATAAAATATTGTAATTTTAGAAAAGGTCATTTTGTTCTTTGGAAAAAATGATATATTATAATGACTTTAAATGATAATCAAAAACTTTTTGTATATACTATCGTATAAATAATAAAATGAGTTTTATCAAAATCTCAGAATTAATTTTGAGGAGGAGATTATGAAAAAAACTTCTATTCTTGTTTTTCTGGTTTCAGGAATTTTAGCTGTTTCATTTGCTTTTTCTCAGACAGCTGATGAAATTATCGCTAAAAATCTGGAGAAAAAAGGTGGTATTGAAAAGCTTAAGGCAATCCAGAGTATAAAAATGACAGGAAAAGTTATTTCCCAGGCAGTGGAAATGCCTATGGTTATGTGGGCAAAGAGACCGAACATGTTGCGGATTGAAAGCACATTTCAAGACAAGAAAATTGTCCAGGCCTTTGATGGAGAAAAAGCTTGGTGGATTATGCCATTCCTCGGCTCTGAAGACCCTCAGGAAATGACAGGGATGCAGGCTGATTCAATAAAAGAGCAAGCTGACTTTGATGGTCCACTGGTGAACTATAGAGAAAAGGGACATAAAGTTGAACTCTTAGGCAAGGAAGATATGGCTGGAACAGAAGTTTACAAGTTAAGAATTACATATAAGGATGGCAAAGAAAAATTCTTCTTTCTTGATACAGAATCCTGCATCGAATTGAAGCAATCAGAAACAGTAGATTATCAGGGAACTCCCTTACATGTTGAGAGATTTTTTGGGGATTACAAGGAGGTTAATGGGATATTGATTCCCCATTCGATTGAAGCACGGGTAAATAACAATCCCCAAAGTCAAATCACAATAGAATCTATTGAACTGAACCCAGAAATTGAGGATGAATTTTTTAAGATGCCCGAAAAAAAATAGATTTGGAAAATATTTTCCAATTATAAATTTTTTCTGTAAAATATAGCATCTATTAAATATTTAATGTTTAACAGGAGGGTAAATGGAAGAGAGGAAAAAACTTTATTTATCAAGAACAGATAGACAAATAGCTGGATTTTGTGGAGGCTTAGCCGATTACTTTAACATTGACTCAAGTTTAATAAGATTAATCTACATACTTATCACTTTTCTTACAGGGATCATTGGTGGATTAATTGTTTATATTATTGCATGGCTTATAGTTCCTCATCGACCTCCATCGCAAAAACAACAGACACAACAGAATTAATATCGAGATTTGTCTAAAAAACTGTGAGAGGAGTAAAGAGATGAAAAAAATAAGCTTTTTAATTGTTATAATTGCAATTATAATTCTATTTTTGATATCAGGAGAAAATATGAAACCAGATGAAAAAAGTTTTTCTGAATTTATTAAAAATCATACAGCTAAGATTGAACCCTTGTATAAAGATATAAACTTAGCTTACTGGGATGCGAGTGCCTTTGGTAAAAAAGAGGACTACGACAGATATGGAGAGCTCCAGTTAAAATTAAGACAGATTTACAGCGATCGAGAAGAATTTTCCATACTTAAAGAACTTAAAGCCTCAAATAATATCAAAGACCCTATACTTCTGCGCCAGCTGGAAATCCTTTACAACTCATATTTAGAAAATCAAATTGAACCAGCTCTTCTAAAACAAATAGTTGAGTTGTCCACCAAAGTTGAAAATCAATTCAATGTTTTCAGAGGTAAAATGGATGGAAAAGAGCTCACAATGAACCAAATTAAAGACATACTCAAAACAGAACTGAATTCAGAGATAAGAAAAAAAGCATGGGAAGCTTCAAAACAGGTTGGATCAGTAGTTGAATCAGATCTCAAATATCTTGTAAAACTCAGAGATAAAGCTGCAAAAGATTTAGGGTTCAAAAACTATTACATAATGTCTCTGACTCTGGCTGAACAGAATGAAGAGGATTTGTTGAAAATCTTTGACGAATTAAAGCACCTAACAGATGAGCCATTTAGAGAACTAAAGAATGAAATAGATGGAGTGTTATCGAAAAGATATGAAATAAAAATCGAAAGGGTAATGCCATGGCATTATCAGGACCCTTTTTTCCAGGATCCCCCCAACATATACAAAGTTGATCTTGACAAATATTATTCAAAACAAAACATTCCTGAACTTGCCAAGAGGTTCTATGGAGGCCTTGAACTCCCTGTGGAGGACATTCTTGCAAGAAGCGATCTATTCGAAAGAGAAAAAAAATATCCCCATGCTTATAGCAATGATATAGATAGAAAAGGGGACGTTCGAATAATGGTTAATTTAAAAAATGATGTAAACTGGATGGAAACTCTCCTTCATGAGCTTGGCCATAGTGTTTACAGTAAATATATCGATAGAGACCTTCCCTTCATCCTGAGAACATCTGCTCATACTTTCACTACTGAAGCAACAGCTATGTTTTTCGGACGACTGGCAAGGAACCCGAACTGGATGAAAGATATGGGAATAATTACTGATGAAGAAAAGGAAAAGATAGCTTCCACAGTGAAGAAGATTCTGAGGTTAACCCAGCTGGTATTTGCAAGATGGGCTCAGGTAATGTTCAGGTTTGAAAGAGAATTATACAACAACCCTGACCAGAATCTTAACGAATTATGGTGGGAAACGGTCGAGGCATATCAATTTGTCCAGCCACCGGAAAACAGGGAGAAATCGGCTGATTGGGCTACTAAAATTCATATATGCTCTTATCCTGTATATTATCATAATTACATGCTTGGAGAACTTTTTGCCTCACAGCTTCATTATTACATTGTAAATAATGTATTTAAAATTGATTCAGACAGAAATGTCTCTTATGTGGGAAGAATAGATGCTGGTAAATACTTAAGAGAAAAACTCTTTCTCCCTGGAGCAAAATACAGATGGGATGATTTAATCAAAAAGATTACTGGAGAACCTCTAACACCAAAATATTTTGTAAATCAGTTTATTCACTAATTTTTATTCATAAAAGAGAGAGCTTCGGGAACGGAAGGAATTCCTTTTCGACCACCAATTTCTCTGCATTTTAAAGCTGCCACTGCATTAGAAAATTTTAATAATTCTCTCAGTTCAAATCCATTCAAAAGACCATATATAAAGCCTGCATGAAAGACATCGCCTGCTCCAGTGGTGTCAACTGCATCAATTTTATATCCAGGGGTTCTGATAATTTCATCTTTATAGTGAGCAATAGAACCATCTTTCCCAAGGGTTATTGCAACCAGAACAGGGCCAAACTTTTTAAGCTCTTTTAACGATTTTTCTAAATCCTTTTTTCCTGAAAATTCTTGGGGAAAGTTTGAAGATGTGACCAAAAAGTCAACATTTTCTATTAATTTTTCTGTATTTTCTTTTACTCTTTCTACATCAGCTACAACTGGAACATTATTTTCTTTTGCAAAAGAAGAATAATAAATTGCCGCTTCTTCATTGTGACCATCTACGAGCAAAACTTTACTCTTTAAAATCAAATTTACATCAAAATCATCTGGAAAAAAATTTAATTTTTCATCTCTATACCATACTATTGTTCTCTCGCCAGTTCCTCTATCGACCATAATAAATGCAATTTGATTTCGAGCTCCTTCTATAATCAGGGAATCCTCTACATCAACATCCTCTTTTTCAAGGGATTTTTTTGAAAAATTTCCGAAATAATCAGACCCAAATTTTCCAAGGTATTTAGTCTTTAGCCCCCATTTGCTCAGAGCTACAAGAGCTGTGGCTACCTGACCTCCTCCTTGAATTGAATAATCAATCATCTTCAATTTAGTTTCATACTCAGGAAAAGAAGGAATTACACAAAGAAAATCCACCGCATTCAATCCGATACCAAGCACATCTATTTTCTTATCTTTATCTTTTTTTATATTAATCTTCATGTCATTATTTTATCAAGAAAGGTAGCTAAAAACACCCAAAAATAAAATTTTAATTGTTTTCCAATTGAAATATTGAACTGTGATCAGGAATAAGCTAATATAGTTTTCATCATATGTATTATGAATAACATGAATTATCAGGAGGATGAAATGGTTAATATTTCAAGCTTTCTTAAAAGAAAAATAATATTTTTTCTCATGTTGATATTTGCTGTGTTTTTATATCCTAAAGAGAAAATAAAAATCGATTCTTCAACTTTTGGTGACATCAAAGCTCGATGTATTGGACCTGCTGCGATGAGTGGCCGTATCACTGACATTGATTGTGTTCAAGGCGACCCGAGAATAATTTATGTAGGAACTGCAGGAGGAGGCATATGGAAATCTTTAAATGGAGGAACTACTTTTACACCTTTATTCGAGAAATACACAATGTCCATAGGATGCATTACCATTGACCAGTCTAACTCGGATACAGTATGGGCAGGAACAGGAGAAATTAACGTAAGGAACACTGTGTCTGTCGGCACTGGTCTTTATAAAACATTAGATGGAGGAAAAAATTGGGAATTTGTTGGATTTAAAGATTCTGAAAGAATCAGTGAAGTAATTGTCCATCCTAAAGATTCTAAAATTGTTTATGTGGGCGTTCTTGGGCATCTATGGAATTCAAATGAGGAAAGAGGAGTTTATAAAACAACTGACGGAGGGAAAACATGGAAAAGAATTCTGTATGTGGATGAAAATACTGGCTGCGGTGATCTGGCAATCGACCCTCAGGAGCCCGATGTAATTTATGCAGCTATGTGGCAGGTTAGGAGAAAGCCCTACTTTTTTGCCTCAGGAGGCCCAGGCAGTGGATTTTATAAATCTACTGATGGAGGAAAAACTTGGAAGAGAATAAAGAAAGGACTTCCTGATGGTGACCTTGGACGAATTGCCTTTGATGTAGCTCCCTCACGGCCAGGCACTTTATATGGAATTTTCGAAGCTAAAGAAACAGCTCTTTATCGTTCAGATGATATGGGTGAGAGCTGGGTTAAAATTAATTCGAGTTTTGGTGTTAAAGTCCGTCCTTTCTACTTGGCTGAGATAAAAGTAGATCCCAAAGATCATAATAGGGCATACAATATGAGTATGATTCTTTTCATGAGTGAAGATGGAGGTAAAACTTTTAGCAATCCCATTATCTCAGGATTGAGGGGGATATCCTTTAGCGTTCACCCTGATCATCAGGCTTTATGGATTAATCCAAATAACCCCGAGCACATCCTTTTAGGAACTGATGGAGGAGTTTATGTTTCCTATGATCGAGCGAAAAATTTTAAACTTCTGAGCAACCTTCCGGTTTCCCAGTTCTATCATGTGAGTTTCGACATGAAAATTCCATACAATGTTTATGGGGGTCTTCAGGATAATGGTTCCTGGTGTGGTCCATCTCGAAATTTTAGTCCATTCGGCATACAGAATAAAGATTGGCAGAATGTCGGTGGAGGAGATGGATTCCATGCGTTTTCAGACCCATCCAACCCTGAGATTGTCTATAACGAATGGCAGGGAGGTAGACTTCAGAGATACAATAAAAAGACTGGTGAAATGAAAGATATCCGCCCCCTTCCAAAAAAAGGTGAACCTAAATATCGCTTCAACTGGAACACTCCAGTTACTATAAGCCCAAATGACCCGAAAGTTATTTACATAGGTGCTCAATTTCTATTTAAATCCCGAGATAGGGGAGATAGCTGGGAGAGGATTTCTCCAGACCTCACCACAAATGATCCAGAAAAACAGAGACAGGCTGAGTCAGGTGGCTTAACTATTGATAACACAACTGCTGAAAATCATTGTACTATTTTTACAATCTCTGAATCGCCCTTTGATTCTAACGTCATTTGGGTGGGGACTGACGATGGCAATCTCCAGCTTACCCGTGATGGTGGAAAAACCTGGACAAATGTAGTTGGAAATATCCTTAATCTTCCCCCAAACACATGGTGTTCTCATGTTGAAGCAGGACCCCATAATCCTGGCACTGCCTATGTTGCTTTTGATGGCCATCAGACTGGTGACATGAAACCATATGTTTATAAAACTTCAGATTTTGGAAAAACCTGGGTTTCAATGGTTACTGATGAAATTGAGGGTTATTGTCATGTTATTAGGGAAGACCTTGTTAACCCAGAGCTTTTATTTTTAGGAACTGAACTCGGTCTTTTTATTTCAGTTGACGGCGGTAAGCAGTGGGCTCATTTCAAGGAACAATTTCCTAAAGTTGCGATTCGTGACATTGCTATCCATCCCCGTGACCATGATGTTATTCTTGCCACCCATGGGTTGGGTATATGGATAATTGATGATATAACACCGTTGAGAAACCTTACCAGGGAGATTCTCAATAGCGATGTAGCGATTCTTCAATCGCGGCCTTCTATAGTTTCAATTCCTGCCTATCTTCAGGAATTTCCAGGAGATGATGGATTTTTCGGTTCAAATCCGCCTGGAGGAGCTGTAATTACTTATTACCTCAAAAAAAGACATATTTTTGGAGATTTGAAGCTTGAAATCTATGATGCTGAAGGAAAACTGATAAAGTCCCTGCCAACAGGGAAACGTCGTGGAATTAATCGAGTTTATTGGAATATGCGGCTTAAAGCGCCGAAGGTTGCAGCAGCACCAGCCCTGGCTCCTCGCATTCTCACAGGTCCAATGGTTCCTGAGGGTACATACAAAGTAAAGTTAACTAAAGAAGAGAAGATTTACACAAATGAGATTAAACTCATTCCTGACCCATTAACAGAACACAGCCCTGAGGATCGGAAGCTTCAATATGAAACAGTCATGAAATTATATAGAATGCAGGAGAGGCTTGCCTATATAGCTGATACTATTGCTGATATTAAAGAGCAGTCTGATAAAAGAGTAAAGGAATTAGAAAAAATGAAAGGCAAAGATAAAGGATTGATTTCTCAACTCAAAGAGTTTTCAAAAAAATTAGAGAGCCTTCATCGAAATCTTGTTCAGAGTGGGGGTATTTTCGGTGAACCAAAGCTCAGGGAAAGAGTAATTGATCTTTATGGTTCTGTAAGCGGATACGGAGGTAGACCTACTGAATCCCAACTCACATATCTTTCCGTACTTGAAGAGGAAATCAAAAAAGCAGAAATCAAATTTAAATCGATTACTGAAAAAGAGCTTCTTTCTCTTAATTCTCAACTTTCGAAAAAGAAACTCAGCTCTATTCATGGGATGAGTGAAGAGGATTATACAAAGAAAAGCGAAGAGAAATGATTGTCATTTTAATTTAAATTACCTGACTTTTCCCCCAAATTTATACACTACCAGATAATCCATCTTCTCTTGCTCTGCACTCTTTTTCCCATGTTGGTAGCTCACCTTGCCTTCTTTCTCTTCAAAGCTTAATCTTTCTAAAGATAACAAAGGTCTTATCATGTACTTGCCAACTCTCTCTTCTTCTTCTTCTTCTTCTTCTTCTTCTTCTTCTTCTTCTTCTTCTTCTTCTTCTTCTTTCTTTGTTCTTGCTCGAACTTTTGAGTGAACATTGAAACCACTGTGTCGCCAGAGAAGAATCTCTCGCACCAGCTCCAGGTTGATAAAGCCTTCTTTAAGGAGCAGTAAGAAGACCTCTCGGGAAAAGAACTGAGCTAATATGGCATCATCAAAGTGTGAAACTTTATGAAACCTGCCATCTTTATCTCGCCCTCCCTCAGTAGTGAGAAAATGAAGATGAAAACTATTTGCTCCATATTTTGGTGTTTTGTGTGGAGTATTTGGAAAAACCGAACTTAAAACAGTATCTAAATTGAAAGAAAAATTTGAATCTGCCATAGGACACAAAACAAGTTTATACAAATATGGAGACGATGATATAAAAAGTGGAATTGTTGCACTCATCGCAGGGGGAGGGAATGATATTGAAATGCTTAAAGAAATTGTCAAAGAAAAAGTAAATGTTTTGATAACTGGCGTTACAATAAAAAACGACTATTCAAAAAAGGCCCATGAATTTGCAAAACAAAATAACATCAATCTTCTTGGTGGAACTCATTATTCAACAGAAAAGTTTGCTTGTATAGCAATGTGTGAATATTTTAAGAAACTTGGGTTGCCTTCTGAATTTATAAAAGATAAACCTATGATGGAAGATTTGTAAAAATTTGCCCCTCCGCGACTTTCTCCTCACTTCGTTTGTCGAACCACGTTGCACTTTCGCACCTTCGGTGCTCAGGGCATTTAACACGGGTTTTACGGTTCGGCTCTTGCAGAGCCTCACCCAAATTTGCCTTCAGGAAACTTCGTAAAATGCCATATGTTAAACTCAATCGTCGTGTAGATTTATTAGAAGGGGGTTTCCGCCTTAGTCCTAACGGACATATAGCCTTTTTCTACGAAAAAGAATTTTATGGGGGATTTCCTAAGTCCTTCGGACAATTTGTCTCACTTCGTGAGAATATTAATCTCTTTTCTTGGTTCCAAGAATAATATACAAACTTGCGTATTTTTTATCAGATGTATCAAAAATTCTCTCACCATCAATACCTAAGAAGTAATGTATTGAAACATCAAAATATCTTCTAACATAATCTGATATTTCTGATGGATTTTGAGGTTTAATTCTTCTGAAATATGAGCCTTCTTTTGCGTAATGGTTTTGGAAATACAGGGATTCTGGATTGAGAACCATAGCAACTAATTTTCCATTTGGTTTTAAAATTCTGATTGCTTCGTCAATTGCAGGCCTATAATCTTCCATAAATTCAAGACTTGTAACAAAAAATGTAGCATCATAAGAACTATTTGGAAAGGGAAGTTGTGAAGCGCTGGTTCTGTAAAAACCAACATGGGGGCTCTTTTCCTTGCTACATTAAGCATTTCTTCATCATTATCTACACCTGCAATATCAAAGTCAGGCATTCTCTCTTCAAATGCACCAATGCCACAACCAACATCAAGAATTTTCTGGCAACCCTTTAGTTCTCTATAGATATACTCGGCTTCTTTTTCTAGAATATTCTGCCCAAAATCACTTTCACAGAATCTCACGAATTTTTCTACGATTGTTTGCATAACAATTATTTTATCAGATGTTTATGTTCAATCATGATGCATTTGTCCATGACAATTTCTATTCCTTTCTTTTCTGCTAATTTAGCAGCCTCTTCGTTTTTGATACCTAATTGCATCCATATAACTTTAGGCTTTATCTTGATGGCTTCTTTTACAACACCCAAGCACTCTTCACTTGGCCTGAAAATATCCACGATGTCAATAGGTTCTTTAATCTCGGATAGAGTTTTGTAAACTCTTTCACCTAGAATTTCATCTGCAGATGGATTTATGGGAATAATTTTATAACCATGTTCTTTCAGATATTTTGGGACTTTATGAGCATCTTTCTCTGGGTCTCTGGAACATCCGACTATTGCTATCGTTTTAGACTTTTGCAGAATTTCTTTGATTTTTATACCTTCATTTATAACCATCTTCTCATCTCATTTCTCTCCAATAACCATAACAAAGTCTTTTCCAATCCTGTCCTCACCGAGATATCTAAATCCTTGTTCTTTAAGCAAATTATGAATATCTTTTAGTGTAAACCTAAAGCAATTTCTTTTCTTTTTCCTCTCAGTAAACCAATAATCACCTATCACAATCTTCCCACCATTTTTTAGTATTTTTCTTATTTGTTTCAGTGCAATGGCTGGCTTTTTTATGTGATGAAGAGTGTATATTAATGTAACAACATCAAACTCTTCGTTTACAAAAAATTTTGTGATTTTGTGTGCATTTCCTTTTACACATTCTATCAAACTGCACGTATTGAATTGCTTACATTTTTCATGCGACTTAGTAAATCCTTCATCTGAAATATCAAAGCCAGTAACCTTTCTATTAAGTTTTTTGGCCAAACAATTAACGAGATATCCATCGCCACAACCTACATCAAGTACCCTGTCTACATTTCCTATCTTCTCATGAAGTGAATTACAGATAACATAATCTTTCATTTCAATGCCCTCAAAATTGCCTCCCTATCAAAACCAATAATAATTGTCCCGTTTATGTCAATAACAGGAACTCCCATTTGTCCTGATTTTTCTATCATTTCACTAGCAGCCTTTTGATCAAATTCAACATTTATCTCATCGAATTTTATACCCCTCTCTCTTAGAAAATCTTTGGCTAACTGGCAATATGGACAAGAGTTTGTAGTGTAAATTTTGACTTTTGGTTTATTCATTTTTTCAAACATTTTGGCAATCTTCTTTTTTCTTATAGTCTCCAATTCATCGTTCATTTTACCACACTATTCAGTTCTTTGATTACCTCATCTTTAGTTATCGAACCGCTTTTTCTCCAGATTTCATTGTCATTTTTCAGAAGAATTAAAGTAGGTACAGAAAGAATTTCATATTGGTTTGTCAATTTTTCATTTTCCTCGATATAAATTTTAATAAATTTCACTTTATCTTTATATTTTGGAATTATTTCAGATTCTAATAATCTATCCAAAACAATACAAGTCGAACACCACTTTCCTGTGAAATCTAACACTTTTATTTCCATTTTAAAGCCTCCTCAACTATCCTTGTACCAAAATATTGATTATTTTCAAATTTGCTAGCAACATAAATTACAATTGGTCTATCTATTGTTTCAAGAGTTTTCCTAAACAAATTCTTGATTTTCTCACCTTCTTTCACAGTGTTCCATAACCTAGCGACATCCTTCTCTTTCTTATTTTTAACTATGACCGCGATATTAGGAAGTACAAATTTCAAAATCTCAGTTATTTTCTCTTTTAAGTATTTCTCATCATATTTGCTTTGTACATAACCGCTTACAAATTCGTTAATTAGGTTTTGTATTGTCATTTGAAACCCCTATATGTCTTTGAACACTTTTGCCAAAGATGGACCAAGCACATGAATTGAAAACTCATAAAACTGACCAAATGGCACAATGTGGACTGTGAAATTCTTCTTTAATTCTTCTCCTATTTTTTGAATTATACTATTTGCAGTTTCTGGGTCAGATTTGCTGTTTGACAAGTGAGCAAAAGAATGAAGAACTATTTTATCTATTTCATTCTTCTTAGCTAACCACCGCAAATTTCCAACAGCCTTATCTATGACCTCATCTTTGTCCATATCGTTTTCTTCAACATGAATAAATGCAATAATAGCATTACTTATATCACCACTCTTGGCATCTGCTAGACCTATGTGTGGTTTATACCAAAATTGTTTGGCATGAAGCATTAACAATTTCATTTTATCACTTGGCATTATCAACAATTTCTTTAATATCTTTCTCTACTTCTTCAGCTTCTTTTTTTGTCACTTCTGGGAAGAATTGTGAAATCATAGTCGGTTTCATTCCAGCAATCTTGACTTTCCCATCTTCTTCCAACACATTGATCTTACAGGGCATACAAAGAGAGATTAGTCTATTTTTATTCAAGAATTGATTAGCGTATTTTCCAGAGCAGATTTCAATTATTTTCAATGGTTTCTGTTCAAAACCTTTTACTGCCAATATCTCTTTTTGGGCAGAAACATTAGCTTTTCAAATAATCTCTCAAGACAACAGCATTATTATACGAAGTGTCTTTTGCAGAATACAACAACGTCACGGTTTTATTCTCTTTTTCAATCTTTCTAATTTTATTTATCAGTTCTTCTTTACTTTCTAGCTCCTGTTCGTATCTCTTTTGAAACTCTGTCCACTTATTAATATCATGTGAAAACCATCTCCTTAATTCATTGCTGGGAGCTATATCTTTCAGCCACAAATCAACCTTAGCTTTATCCTTGGACAGGCCTCTAGGCCATAGCCTGTCCACCAGGATCCTGAACCCATCACCTTTATCAGGCCTGTCATAGATCCTCTTTGTTCTTATCACCTTATCAGGCTCCTTAACGCCGTCCAAACTCTTAATACAAGGTTATTCTCGTAATCATCTTCTATGTGCTTTAGGTACTCCTTGACGCCATCCTTCCCAAATTCTTTCTCAACCACAGGCAGAAATATTGGAACATTACTTACCCTATGTCTTGCAACTCTTTCCTTATAGCTAATATTTTTTCCATCCATCCACTCGTGAATTTCTTTATATTCCTTACCTGTTCTTTTTAAGCTTAGTTCAATATGTTTCTCAATTGATGGCATTTTAATCATTCCTTGCTGAATCAAATTTCTTGAATTTATCTAATATTATTTTTTTCTGTTTATCGTCAAGGTGCATGATTATTTTCTATTTATATCAATATTCAATTTCTCTAAAATACCTGTAATAAGTCAGATTATTAACAGAAAAGATGGGTAGGAAGATATCTGGATCTGTAAAGTGGCGCTTGGGAAGGTTTTGAGTTGAAAAAAATATCTTGACACATCAAAACGCAAGATGTATATTTGTTAATGGAAATCATTGCCATTTAGGAGATATTAGATATGCCGAAAAGAGATTATATTGAGCCACCGTGGTGGCACGGAAAATTTAGAGGATGTGGCTATAGGCTTACTTTAGGCCGAGAAGCAATTCTTGGAGTTTTAGCAAAATCAGAAAAACACTTGAGCGCGGAAGATATTTATATGAAGATTCACCCTCGTCATCCCAATATCGGCTTAACCACTATTTATAGGACATTAGATGTTTTATCCAGCCTGGGCATGGTTTACAAGCTTGATTTTGGAGATGGAAGAGCGCGCTATGAATTTGCTGAAGGGCCTAAGGGGGCGCATCATCACCACCATTTGGTTTGCACTGGCTGTAACAGGGTTATAGATTATACAGATTTTATAGATGATGAAATTGAACTTCTTAATCAGACAGAGAGGGGTTTATCAAAGAAATACAGCTTTAAAATCACAAATCACTTAATCCAGTTTTACGGCTTATGTGAAAGATGTATCGGGAAGAAATAACCGCTATATTTTTTTCGCAATTAGTGGAAATGGTTTTCAATAACGATAAGGAGGGATGACTTTGCCAGGTTTTGATGGGACAGGACCTTGTGGATTAGGGCCGATGACGGGTCATGGTATGGGGTATTGCGTAATTAAATTGGATTCTAAAGACATTAAAAATAAAGTAAGCAAAGGGAAGGAGGTGTTTGGTATGCCAAGAGGAGGCGGAACTGGTCCGATGGGCTTAGGCCCGATGACCGGAAGAGCAGCAGGTTACTGCGCAGGTTATTCTGTGCCCGGCTATATGAATCCGATCCCCGGCAGAGGTTATTTTGGCAGAGGAAGAGGATTTGTCGGCCGTGGTGGTGGCAGAGGCTTCAGACATTGGTATTATGCCACTGGTCTTCCTGGTTGGGCGAGAGCAGCTATGTGGTATCCTGCTTTTGGTGGTTGGCTAAACCCAGCTTTGTATCCTTACGGAGCTGAGATTACTCCCAAGCAGGAAGCAGATATCTTAAGAAATCAGGCTGAGATTTTAAAGAAAGAGCTTGAAGATATCCAGAGTCGAGTAGAGGCCTTAGAAAAACTCCAAACTCATGAAGAGAAAAATGAGTAACCTGAAATGATGGGGAGTAGGTTTGTTTATCTATTCCCCATCTTTGCTCATTGTTTAAAAAGGAGTAATTATGCGTATAGCTATATCTACAGACGGAGATTTTGTATCAGCACATTTTGGCAGGTGTCCAACTTTCACTTTGGTTGATATTGAAAACGGCAAGGTAACCAAGAGGACAGAGGTCGCAAACCCGGGGCATCAGCCAGGTGCTATCCCCCAGTTTTTACATCAAAAAGGCGCCAATTGCATTGTTTGTGGTGGCATGGGACAGCGAGCAATGGCATTTTTTGAGGAATACGACATCCAAACAATTGTTGGAGTAAGCGGAAAAATTGATGAAGTAATTGGAAAGCTTCTAAAAGGCACCTTGGAAGGCGGAGAAAGCTTATGTAAACCCGGTGCCGGCAAGGGTTATATTTTAGATAAGACTGAATGTGACCATCCACACAAAGAGGGATAGGAATTTCCTTTTTTGGGTTGCATCGATTTTCTGCATTTTTTGTCTGAATTTCACTTTTTAACACCCTCAGAATTTATATCATGGTAAAAAATGAATTTCAAAAGAGAATAAATAAAAAAAGAAAGAAAAATTATAAAAATAATAAATATTTCTTCCAGGCGTTTGGCATCGAAAGAGGGAGAAAAACTCCTTGTTTTGCAGGAGAAGGTAAGGAGATACTCTGTACCAAAATCCTTATGTATATTCCGATCCAAAGTGGCCATCGATTCCGATTCAAACCGGCCACTGATTCTGATTGAAAGTGGCCACCCATTCCGATTTATTCCGGCCACTTTTTCGATGAAATCAGAATTTGAAAAAGTT
>JBFLYD010000037.1 GCA_040756905.1 Acidobacteriota bacterium | reverse complement strand
CTTCAGCTTCCTGAATAACCTGAAGCTTAAATTCAGGGCTAAATACTCTTTTTTTACCAGACACTTGCTGCCTCCTTACATAGATAGTGTCTTATTTTTTTGTCCTATGCAAGGGGTGCACTCCCATGGAGGAAGAAGCTTTCCTTCATCTAAGAGTTTCTCAGGAGAGGAGGAGCAAGCTGAAATTATCCTCACATCTGATTTTTCAATTCTTTCAGAGCCAAGAGGATGGATTTCCCCTCTTTCAATTAATCTTAAAAGGGAGTACTGGAACCTTAATGAGGAGCTCTGAATTTCATCTAAAAAGAGTGTTCCTCCATCAGCTGATTTTATCTTTCCTTGGTATTTTCTCCATGCTCCAGTGAATGAGCCTTTTTCATGGCCAAAGAGTTCAGATTGGATTAGATCCTCTGAGGGGAAAGATGAGCAGTTTATGGGGTAAAATGGTTTATCCTTTCTTTTAGAAAGGAAATGGATGAACCTTGAAATTACTTCTTTTCCAGAGCCAGTTAAACCTTCTATGAGGACTGGTTCATCTGAGGAAGAGATTTTTCTTATCTGAGGGAATATTTCTTTTAGGTAGGAATCATATGGCATTAAATAAACCTCTTTATCTTTTTCTTTTAAGAATCTGTAAAACTCTAAGGAGAGAAATTCATATAGAAAATCATTTATTGAAGGTTCAATTCTTTTTAGATTAGACTCATTGAAATGGTTTTTCCTCATAGAGGTTAAAACTATGATGCCTATTCTTTCAGAATCTATATCAAAGGGAATTACCATCTCTGAAAGTATTTTCTCTTTTCTGAATGGTATATGAAATGGGTCTTTTTCACAGTCATTTGTTATGTATGGTTTCATTGTTTGAAGAACATGAGGAACTATTCCTTTTTTTCCTTCCTCTTCCATCCTTTTTAGGATTTTCTCTTTTTTCTCATAATCTCCTATTTTTTTCATTGCCGCCAGAGAAAAAACATCCTTTTCTTTTTTAAATATAAAGAATGAACCAAAGGATACATCAGCAATTTTAATAAATCTTTTGAGATAATCTGAAAGGAGAATCTCTAAGAAATTCTCAGATTCCTGTAAAGAGAGGAGTTTCTCTATGAGAGATTTTGATGGATGGCTCATCTCCTTCCCCTGATAATTTCTATTTAAGCAGTTATATTTTAAGATGTCAAATTCAGAATTAGTGAGCAGAATGTTTTTTTGTTCACTTCAATGGTTTTAGGGACAATTTCTTGTATTCATAGTTTAATCTTTTTATTTCGCCTCCATGTTTACTCTGAAAATTAATGACATCATCATAATTCTTAAAAGCTATCAACCCGGGTTTACATCTATCATAGCAGAGATAAGCAGTCATTCCGTATTGGTCTCTCACAATTTGTGGTATATGCTCTGCGCAGGGATTAACATCGCTGCCTTCAAGAAAATAGGCGTTTTGGGCATAAATAAGTTTCTTGGTTAGATAATCTGTTGCCTCTGCATGCTCAACCAGTTCTGAAATTTCCATTTGTTTTCTTATCCCACATGTTGGGCAGCACATGGTTTTTCTGTCTCCATTTTTGAGATGCAGTACATATTTTGTCTGGGAATGCAATTTTCTACCGCATACCTCACATATTCCTGTATTGGGAGTAAGAAAGAAGTATAAACCCACGGCCACAACGATTCCAAATATAAAAATACTTGTTACATTTATCCTGGATTTTTTCATCATGCTTTTCCCTAAATCCTATTTTTTTATAACAGAATAATAGGATAAAATTCCATTTAATAACATAAAGCAAATTCAACAATATTTCAATTTGTTGAAATAATTTGTTTTCAGGAATAAAATTACTTTGATAGTGAAGATTTTAAGAGTTTTATAGAAAGGATTTTAGGTTGAAAGTTAAGATTAAATTTATTCCAAAGGATATGATACCTGAATTAAGAAATGAGGTTGTTGTTGAAGGAGCATCAACAGTAAAAGAAGCTTTAAAAAAATTGATATCACAAAATCCTTCTTTAAAAGATGAAATATTTGAATCAGGGACAGAAAAACTTCATTCTCATATCCTAATTGCAGTAAACGATCAACTCAAAGGAATTGATAGTGAAATTAATGATAATGATGAAGTAAAGATATTGATGGCTTTATCAGGTGGCTAAAAAATCTTTCATTCATAGGCAAGCGCGCCTGTTGGACATACTTGGACGCAGGCTGGAATCTCTCGCTGAGGACATCCATTGCATTTAACCGCAATTTCCTTTCTTTCCTCCATAAGAAAAGAACGCATGATTGAATCATAAGGACATACCATAATACAGCTCCAGCATCCGACGCATCTTTTTGGATCATTGTTTACAAATCCTGTTTTTCTATCTTTCTGCATTGTGCCGACAATGCAAGCATCAACACAAAAAGGAATCTCACAATGTCTGCATATAAATTGAATTTCATACCTTTCAAATAAATCGCGCTTTATAAATATACCGGATTTCTTAGGGTTTGCTTCTCCAAACCTTATTACAGAACAGGCAAATGTACATAATTCACATCCAGTGCAAAGTTCAGAATTAGCGTATACTATTTTGTCAGGCTGTTTATTCATAATATCTTTCCAGTTCATTTATTCTTTCAGGATAAAGTGTTCCATCTTCGTTCCATTTTCGGAGTTTATAATATCCTGAAAGCATTTCTTGAAATTTTTCTCTATCGATTCGATGACCTTTTGCCACCCTTAATTTCATCTCCTCATCAAAATATCTCTTTGGAAGCGTGTCATCTTTCCGTGTGATTCCTTCACGAAGATTAATCATTCTTTCTAAATCAACGATTCTTTTACCAGACTCTTTTAATTCTTCTACTGAAACTTCCCAGCCAGTTGTGACTCGAATGAGTTCAGAAAAGTGTTTATATTTTAAAAGGCCTGGACTGTTAAAACCATGACATATAAACTTGCATATCCCTAAAGAATCAGTAACTGCATATATATTTTCATGGGTGAAAACCAGTAAATCTTTATCTTTATAAGAGGTAGGGTTTTTATCGACAGGTTGACCATATATACTTTTTAGAAGTTCTTCTGGAAGGTCAAATATGTCAAGAGTTGGGCGATTTCTTAAATGGTCAGCTCCCCTGGATGCAACAGCTATTCCAAGGGCAAAACTTTTTAAATATCTTACATCATGGGGATCAGACTGGGGCAAGCCTTTAATTGCTATTAAAAAGTCTGATGTTTCTCTTCCAAACCTCTCAACTGCCTTAGTGCTCTCAGCCAAGATATTTCCAAGGTCCTCTCTTCGTGATATTTCTATCATAAGAGACTTGATTCCTAAATAGTCTCCAAACTTTAGAGCTTTTCCATAAGTTTTCTCATCTAAATATCCCTTTTCAAAAAGTTCTATTGCCCAGGCTATGATAGTTCCAGTTGATGAGACATCAAGTCCCAAATTATTGGCAAGATTGTTGAGTTCTATAACCTGCTTTGTATTTGAAATCCCCAGGTTCGCTCCTAAAAGTCCAATGGTTGTATACTCAGGTCCTTCTCCCCCAGAATTTCTGTGCCTGCAATGAACCACACAAGAAAAGCAGGAAAGCATTTTTTCCACATATTCATGGATTACCTCAGCGTTCAAAGTATCCTCAAAGGCATTTAATTGACTGTTTTTTGTCCTAATAGCTCCTAAGAAGTTACTAACATCGTAGAGAAGGGGAGTTCCTACTCTTCCCAGGACCTTGATGACTTTAGAGCTGTAAAGATAATCTTTTATTTCCACAACTTTTTTAAGAAATTCTTCAGGATATTTTATGGGAATTCCCATATTCCCCCGACAAACGATTGCCTTTAATTTTTTTGAACCCATAACTGCTCCCATTCCTCCCCTGGCTGCTGCATTCTTCATTCCGTTCATGATAGTGGCAAATCGAACCATTTTTTCGCCAGCTTCTCCAATACAAGCAATCTGAATGTCAGAACCTAAATCCTGACGCATCTTTCTCTGGCAATCTACAGTGTTTAACCCCCAATATGAAGAAGCATCCCTTATATCGATATTTCCGTTTTCGATATAGAGATAACATGGATGGTTTGATTTTCCTTTTATTATCAATCTATCAATTCCTGCATATCGAAGATAAGGTCCAAAGAATCCTCCACAATTTGCATCACCGAGTGCATCGGATTCTGGAGAGTGAGTAGAAACATTGAACCTTCCTGAATTGGGAACCCCTGTTCCTGTTAGAAGCCCAGTTCCAAATATCAAAACATTTTCAGGAGAAAGGGGGTCTATTTTAGGTTTTAGGAATTTGTAAAGATAGTACATATTTAACCCGCGTCCTCCCAAAAATCCCTGTATTACTTTGAATGGAGTATGATAAGAATGAATTTTTCCGGATGTTAACTCAACCTCATAAACATTGCTTCTTAAGTAAATGTCTTCAGACAAGATATGCAATCTCCCTAATGTATTTATTTTTCATCTTCTTGAGATACCCGTTGAGTCCATTTTTCTAAATCAATGTGTTTCTTATATTTCTCAGTGGAACTAAGACTTTCTGGCCATGTTACTTCACCGAGCATTTCCTTTTTTCTGAGTTCTTTTAAAAGCGCTATAAAATTATATTTGTCATCAAGAATATCCTCTGCTACATTGGAGACATCAATTTGATTCCTTAAAAGGAAATTTAAAGTCCCTGCCCTTTCTAAATCTCCTATTAATATTGCTCCAATCAATTTTCCATCCTTTATAAAAATTTTTCTGTAAATATCCCTTGCAGGAATGACTCTTTTTACTTCATGCATTGCTTGAGAACTGGCATTTACAATTCCCATTGATATACATGGTAAACTATAAAACTCAAGGGAATTCATTGCAAAACTTCCTGAATATTCTTCATTGGCTCCAGCCATGTTTGCTCCTGCAATCCTTCCCTGCTGAAATGCGCAGGTCCAATTAGGATTTATCCAATAACTCTGTCTTAACATGTCATATGCTTCAGCTACATCTCCTGCAGCATAGACATTTTCAATGTTAGTTTTTAGATGTTTATCAACGATAATTCCCTGATTTGTTTTTATTTCCGAGTCTTCCACTATTTCAAGATTCGGTCGAATTCCTGCTGCGTTTATAACCATATCTGATTCAATCTTTTCCCCTCCTTCTAATGTTACTCCTGATAATTCACCATCCCTTTTAAAAATTATTCTCTCAATTTTTGAATTTACCCTTATCTCGATCCCCTTTTTTTCTAAAAATTTTTCCAGAGTTGAAGAACCTTCTTTATCTAATATAGTATTTAGAATATTACTAAGTAATTCAATTAATATGACATTAACTCCTAACTTCTTTAAACTGATTGCTGCTTTTACTCCTACAAGACCTCCTCCGATTACAACTGCTTTTTTTGTGCTCTTAATTTTATGCTGGATTGTTTTATAATCATCTAAGGTTGAGAAAGAAGATATTTTAGAACTGTTTATTCCTTCTATTTCAGGAAGTAGAGTTCTACCACCAGTGGCGATAAGAAGGTAATCAAAAGAAATTTTTTTATTATTATTTATAATTATTTGATTTTTTTTAAAATCAATACTAGAAACTTTTTCGCCCAATTTTAGAGAAACATTAGGATTTTTGTATACATCTTTGCGGTCATAATAGATTTCCTCTTCTTTAATTTGAGAAGAAAGGAGGTAAGGTAATAGAGCTCGGGAGTAGGGAAGGTAAGGCTCCTTTGAGAAGATTATTATCTCTGGGTTTTTATCTCTTTTAAGGATTTCTTCAGCTGCTCCAATTCCAGCAGGCCCAGTTCCTGTTATCAAATATCTAATCCTCTTCATGCCGTGCAAAATAACCTCAAAGTTTTCACTGAATTATTACAATACAACTATATTAATGTCAATTGAATAACCCATCAGTAACCCATTATCTTTATTAACTACTTCAACTTTCAGCAGAAACTATAACGCGTCCAAGAATTTCTTAACAGCCTTGCAGAATCCAGTCGGATCTTCATCATGGATTGTGCGACCGCAGTTCAGGAATTCGACAAGTTGAGTGTTGGGACGTCGAGACGCCATTTCGCGCACATGGTCGGTCATCACCGTCCAACTCTTGTTCCCATGGACTAAAAGGGCTGGATGCCTTGAAGCAAGCCAATCCTGCCACCAGTCACCATTCACTGAAAAAACTTCCTCCGCGTTAGTTTTGTTTCCATTGTTATCGCCCTTCACCTGGATTCATTTCAGAGATAAGCTTTGGTATTGCTTTGTTTAGATTCCTGCTATAGACTGCTGCAAAGAACTTCCCAATAATGCGTGTACCAAATCCGGCCAACCCTACGATCCAAATAAGTTTGGTGCGATTCTCATCTATGCTCGCAGGCGACTGGCAGCCCAACGGTGAACGGGATATTGCTCATCACCCGTTGAAAGTTCACATCATCTCACCCTTGATGTACGACCAGTGGGTGTGGATGATTCTCCATTTCCCTTCGATTCGCACAAAGATCTCAGTGCAGTTCCAGGGTGTTCTGCTCAAAATGGAACCGTCTGGATTCAGCCAGGTGGAGAAGAAACGGTACGTCAACACGGCCATATCTCCGTGGGCCTGGACCCTCGGGTCGATAAAATCCATCACATCGTAATGGATCTTCCCTTCTATCTTCGCATATTCAGCTTTTAAGGCCTCCAGGCCATTTAATCGTTGAGGCGTCCCAGTGTCGAAGTACGTGACGTCCGGAGCACTGATTTCAGTGAATCCCCAGGGGTCTCCCTTACGCCACCTCTCCATCGCAGCGGATTCCAGCGCCATGACCTCACCCAACACCCCCTCGTATTGCTTGAGCGACAATTGCACTGGAATGGGAATTTCCAGACTCTTGGGGAGCTTGTGCTTGACATATGACCAATGGGTATGAGCGATTTTCCACCTTCCATCCCGTCGGAAATATACTTCCGTCGCGTTCCAAAGGATTTGGCTTGTGACGGCTCCTTCCGGTGTGGTGGCTGTAGATCGATAATTGTACGTTAAGACAGCCGCATCCCCGACAACCACAACCTTAGGATCGATGAATTCCGAACTCTGGTAACGGATTTTTCCCTCGAGCTGCTTCAGGTATGCTTTGTATTCCTCAAGACCGAGAATAGGCCTGGTCAGGGTGGGATCTACATAGGTCACGTCCTCGGCACTGATTTCCACCCAGCCCCAAGGATCGCCGTTGCGCCAGCGTTCCATGGCGCCCTTCTCAAGAGAGAGGATAGTTTCTTTCATCGATTGCACTCCTTTCTTAATCTCCTTAGGCTCTTTCTTTGTCTGAGTGGCAACGAGCACGGTGGCTAAAGCCACAACTACCGCGACTCCGATTCTGATCCAAAGAGTTCTTTTCATAACTCACTACCTCCTTTTTTTCCTTTTTTTGGCAGCAATTTCATATAACTTGTTCATATCCGAATTATTTCGGATATACCAACTTTAGGCGATGCAACTGATTCATCTAATCGTTACCCCATTCCCAAATGATTATTTTCTTTACATGAAAGCTGCAAAGTTCTCAGTTCGTAGCATTCAACACCTTCTCTAACAAAAGGGTTGGATTCTGCAATCATCTACAAGAGGCGCATAAATCTTTTTTGCTTCAATAATCTTGAACCCTGTTCTCTCGATTCTTTCCTTACCATGCCATTTAATAGATTCAAAAACTTCTGAAGCCATTGAAGAGTCCACAAAATTTACAGCAAAACAATTATGTTCAATAATATTTCTCTCTGTTGTATTTCCTTTAGTGCCAGAAAACATCAATATAGGAGGTTCAAAGGAAACCATTTGAAGCCAACTTTTTGGAGCAATATTTGGTTCTTTTTTCGAGTTATATGTAGAAATAAGAACCACTGGCCCGGGAATAAGGCTTGGATGCCATTTCTTTTTATCAATAGGATAATCAACTTTCTTCATCTCAGTTCATCATTTCATTTTAGTCGTTTCGCCTAACATCTTGGGGGTTGCCGAAGTACATCGCTGCTACATTTAGCGAAGCCCTTGCAGCAACCGGCTGTTGGGTAAAGTCGGATGAAAGTCATCAACAGTCCCTGTTATTGCTCTTTGACAAAGTATCTCATGATCGGTCGAGTCTCTGACCTCCGGGCCACTTCGACAAATCCCACCCTGCGAAACGCCGATGCTACACCAGTCCAGACAAAGACATCAGGCATGATGCTCTTCTTCGGCTCGACCGGATATCCTTCGACGATCTTTGCGCCATGCTCCTTGGCGTATTTTACAGCGGCTCTGAGCAACTCCACCGTGACTCCTTTGCGTCTGAACGGTTTGGCAACAAAAAAGCAAACGACAGACCAAACAGGCTCATCATCAATTCTTTTCAGTGTCCGAGATCGTTCCAAAACTGGATAAGTTTCTCTCGGAGCGACCGAGCACCAAGCGATGGGCTGACCACGGGCATAAGCGAGAAGACCTGGGATTTCACCCGAATCGACTATTTTCTTCAAGGCTTTCTTGTTCCCCTGGCCCTTTTGCTTCTCGAATTGCGACCGTTTCAATCTCCACCACATGCACCAGCAGCCGCCACAAGCCCCGCGCTCACCAAACAACATTTCGAGATCCCGCCACCGCTCAGTGGTTAGCAAATGAAACCCCAGATCCAGTAATGATGCTCGCGTAGAAGACATGTCTTTTCTCCTTTTGATTTCGCTTAACATTCAAGACTAAAAGAAGTGCGTAGCATTCGCCTGTTAGTCTATTTCCTTTTAGCCTGCTGTTAGCTGAAGTGTCCGTTTCATCCCTTTTCATATTCCTTTATCTGAAGATTGTTTGAGCTTCTCAATAAAATCTTCTCGCACAGGGTAAAAGATATCTAGCATTACAAAGGGTTCATCGCTTATGCAGGTATCGCTATGTGGAACATTTGCAGGAATGCAGTAAAAATCTCCTTTTTGTACTATGCGTTCCTCGTCTCCGATGCGCAGTTTCCCCTTGCCAGCATATACAATTCCGATTTGCTCGTGCGGATGAGAGTGTAGCGGCACTGTATGACCTAGCAACGTGGCATTAAGCACCATCATCATTTTTTCACCATGCAAACCTGTAAGAATTGTCGTCTCCAGTCCCACCATCTGGGTGAGTTTAGGAGCATCTGTGGGGTTGATAAAATACGAGATTTTTTTCTCTGTCATGACTTCCTCTTTTCACCTTAAAGGGGCATTTCGCCTACCCTGTGGATAAAAGAAGTTGCCGAAGGCAATTTGGGGAAAATCTTTGATTTCCCTTTTATCCGCCTTTAGGCGAAGTTGCTGTTTCCAAGTTATTTCATAAAAGCAGGTCATATCTTTCCTCTGTCACTCTCTTTCCCCATATTTCATGGGTTTTTTCCTCGGTTTTGATGAAGCCAGCACGCATGTAAAGATGTCGGGCTACGTTAAGTTCGCTCGTGGTCCAGAGGAATATTATTTTGTACTTGCGCTCCTTGCAAAACTGAAGCGCCTCTTTCATGAGTTCTTTCCCAAGGCCAAGCCCGCGGAAGTCGGGATGCACAAGGAACCAGCGAAGCTGAGCTTCTGTTGTTGAATGCCCTACGATGGCGATGGAACCGATAATCTGATCGCTTATTTCTGCCAGCCAAATTCGATCTTTAGCTGGGTTAAATGATTTAGTGAATTCAGCAAGTCCACTAGCGACATACGCTTCGAATGTTTGGTCATATCTATATTCTTTTGCATATAATATCCCATGAAGATAAGAGAGATAGCCTATATCCCCCGACTTAAGATAATGCCGTAACTCCCATTTTGTCGATGAATAGTTGGAGCTACTATTTTTTACCTTTACAATCTTTATATCGGGTTTCATTTTTTTGTTTATAATATAAGGATTTTCTTAACCTCTGTCAAGCGCTCCCTACGAATGAAGTAGTGTAAAATATCTTGTGTAAATTCATAGAAAAGGTTTAAGACTGGTTTATTATTTGAAATAATTTGAAAAAATATATTAAAATAATTTTTAAATTCGTTATTCTGCTGGAGGAGAAATGTCAGGGCCTTTAGAGGGAATTAGAGTACTTGATTTTAGCAGAGTTCTTGCAGGACCTTATTGTTCGATGATTCTTGGTGATCTTGGAGCTGAGGTTATAAAAGTGGAAAGGCCTGGTACAGGAGATGATACAAGAAAATGGGGTCCTCCTTTTATCAATGGAGAGAGTGCATATTTTATATGTGCAAACCGGAACAAAAAGAGTATAATCTTGAACTTACAAACAGAGAAGGGAATTGAAATAGCAAAGAAACTTGTTGAAAAATCTGATGTGGTAATCGAAAATTTTCCACCTGGAACAATGGAAAAATTTGGAATTGACTATGATACCCTTAAAGGAATAAATCCAGGAATAATATACTGTTCTATTACAGGTTTTGGGCCCGACGGTCCATACAAAGATAAAACTGGATACGATCTTGTTGTTTCTGCGATGGGAGGTTTGATGAGTATAACCGGTGAGGAAGATGGAAATCCAGTAAAAGTGGGAGTGGCGATAACTGATGTCTTAACAGGAGTCTTTGCTCAGGGAGCTATAACAACAGCACTTTTTGCAAGAGAAAGGATGAAAAAAGGCCAGAGGATTGATTTATCCCTTTTAGAAGTTCAGGTTGCAGCTCTTGTTAATATAGGAAGCTCTTATCTTGTCGGAGGAGTTAAACCAAAGAGATGGGGGACAGCTCACGAATCAATAGTTCCGTACCAGGCGTTTAAGGCAAGGGATAAACACATAATTATTGCCGTAGGAAATGATAAAATATGGGCGAATTTCTGCAGGGTAATTGGAATGCCCCATTTAATAGATAACCCAAAATTCTCAACAAATCCCTCAAGAGTGAAAAATCGGAAGGAATTGATTGGTATCCTGAGTGAGATAGTTGAAAAAAAAGACGCTGCTGAATGGCTGGAACTGTTTGAGTCAGCATCGATACCCTCAGGGCCCATAAACACAGTTGAAGAAGTATTTAATGACCCTCAGGTATTACACAGGGAGATGCTTGTAGAAGTGGACCATCCTAAAGCTGGAAAAATAAAAATGGCAGGAATACCTGTAAAATATTCAGAGACCAAAGCCAACATTAGATCCCATCCTCCTCTTCTTGGCGAACATACAGATGAGATACTTTCAAGACTTTTGGGACTCAGTGATAAAGAAATTGAAGTTCTAAGGGAAGAAAATGTTATTTAGTCTATCTCCTCTGTTCAGTCTATTTGCTTATCTCGTTTTATTTGGTTAGTATGGATAGAAGAAAATTTATATTTTTAGAAATGACCCTCAGGTATTACACAGGGAGATGCTTGTAGAAGTGGACCATCCTAAAGCTGGAAAAATAAAAATGGCAGGAATAAAAGAGAGGAAATAATCAAGATGGAAATTAAAGAATTTAAAAATAAAGAGAAAAAAGAAAAACAAAATTTAAAAACTTACTGGATAGTAGAGGTTGATAAAACAAAATGTTCTATGTGTGAGGTATGCGTTGACCATTGTCCATCTAATGCTATCAGTATGATAAAGGACGATGAGGAATGGGAGTTAGTTTTTAATGTTTATTATTGTAATAACTGTAACGGAAAACCATATTGTCAGGAAAAGTGTCCAGAGGAAGCTATTTACATATTGGAAAAAAAGGATGCCAGAAAACAACCGGCTATATTATCACTTATGAAAGAGGAAATAGTCAGATGTCATGATTGCGGTACTTCATTTATTCCTGCAAAGAAAATAAAAACAATTCAGAATAAACCTGAACTCGTAGAAAAAGAAGTACAGAAATTATGCCCTGATTGCAGGAGAAAAAGACTTATTAATAATTTATTGAGATAATACACCATGATTTATTTCACTGAGAAATTATTTAACAGATTAATCTCTCTTTGCAAAAAGGCTTTGCCAAAAAAAGCCTATGGATTAATTGCAGGAAGAAAAGAATACATTGCTGAAGAAATATATCCTTTAACCACCAATCTTAGATTAACAGACACCGATGTTAATTCTTTCTTCAAATCCTATGGAGAATTCTATCATGAGAGAGATAGAGGTTTTCTAATAGATAAAAAAGAACAAGCAAGAGTAATGGAAAAAATTGCAAGAAAGAATCAGCAAATTGTGGCTATTTATCATTCTCATAGATGTCTTTATGCAACTCCAACAAAAATTGATATGGACTTACATTTTGATCCTGATGTTCCAGCCATTATAGTTTCGCTGGTAGAAAAAGATAAGCCTGAAGTTAGAGCATTTAGAATAAAAAATAGCGGTTATGAAGAATTAGAAATTAGAATAATCCCCCCCACTAAAAAGAAGTTAACCATAAAATTTATTTGATTATTAAAGTCTTAAGTACGAGGAATTGAAGAAGAAGAAAAGGTGAATTCAATTCCTGCAGCTCTTAGCGGCGTTCTGACCCCGCAGGCGAGGATTATGTAGCGGAGTAGATATCCACCTGAAAGACCGCATAGCGAAGCAAAAACTCCTGCGATGGATGAATAGATCTCCAGAGCTTCTTTTAATACGCTGATTTCAATGAGCTCAATTACAAGAGGAATCGCCATACCAATCAGAATGATTCCAATCCAGAACATTGGAGCAAATTTTTCTTTTATCATCAGTGAAGCTGAAGCTCTCGACTCTTCAGTTCTATGTGTTGCCTGTATATAAAAGAATATTACGATGAATTCTATAAATATCAACAATATGTCGAGTTTCGCTAATTGAAAGATCTGCCATCCGAGGCCATTTCCACCAGAGAAACCAAACATAGAAAGAAAGAAGATAATTGATAACGCACCGGTTGATAATCCTGAAACGAGAAATAAAAGCGGTAACATTGCAGTGCTCCACAGAGCAATCGGTCTCGAAGCTCCTAAGAGAATGCCTGTATAAATCATGGTTAAAATTGCAAATACAAAATTTACTATGCTGATAGCAAGGTGAATACCAGTCAATTGTTTAAGCCATTGAAATGGCCATATCAATGTTCCCGTATGAATTGCACCAAGAATCATGAAGATACTTATGATGAAAGTTCCCCTTGCAATCCAGGAGGTCTTTGGATTCATAAAAGCGCGGAGTGCCCGAGGCTTTACACCCAGGTCAGCTATCAAGAAGAAAGTTCCTATAAAGAGTAATGGAAAGCCGAGAAATATACCTATCTTTGAAGCTAAAGTCCATCCTGTGAAATTAGCAAAAATTCCAACTGCGTATGCTCCAGCCCCAACTCCTGCGAGGAAGAGATACGCAGCAATTTTCCAACCCCATTCAGTTTGACCTTCTAATTTTATTTCCATTTTTCACCTCGGTGGTAAATAATAAACTGCCGGGTCTGTGCCAAACTCTGGATTTAATTGAAATCCTCTTTCTGTTTTTATAAGTATCGATACCTCAGTTTCAGGGTCTTCTAAATTACCAAAATAACGCGCTTTGGCAGGGCAGGCATCAACACAGGCAGGATTTAATCCTTTTTCAACTCTCTCAATACAGAAATCGCATTTTGCAACAGTTCCCTCTCCATGTTCTTCTATCCATCTTTTTCTGCTATAAGCTTCAAAAGGGTTTTCTTCTCGTTTTAGAGGATTAGGGAGTTCTTTATCTGGAAAATAACTTTTCCATTTTGGAACAAAGTACCTTGCTCCATAAGGGCAGGCTACAATGCAATATTTACATCCTATACATAAATTTTTATCGATTGTTACAATTCCATCTTCTCTAACAGTAGTGGCTTTTGTAGGGCAGACCTTTTTACATTCAGGGTCTTTGCATTGCATGCAGAGCACTGGAAGAGATTGCCTTACAACTGTTGGATATTTGCCTGTTTCTCCTTTTAAGCAGCGAGCCAAGAATACTCCAGGTGGCGTAAGGTTTTCTGCTTTACACGACACCTGGCAACTATAACAGCCATAACATCTTTTAAGGTCAATAACAAATCCGTATCTCATGATTTATCCTTATATATTTTTACTTTAACACAGATATCCTGACCCAATGTTAGAGGGTCTGTATGGGCTACATCCATAACAATAAGGTCATTGAAGAATACACCTTTCCCTTTTGCAGCAGGCTGATATGGCGTCCAATGTCCAGCGCAAGCAGCGATTGCAAGATGTTCAGGATGGATTCCTTCAGTTAACTTAACTTTTCCTTTTACTCTATAACCCTTGGTATTCTCCAACCAGACAAGGTCTCCATCTTTTATTTTCTTTTTCTTAGCAGTTTCAGTGTTAATTTGAATTGTGTAAGCATGGGGATCCTGGGAAGCTACTTCATCAAGCCATGGGTTTTGCATCGTTAATGAATTTGTATGCATGACAGCTCTCCAGTAAAAGGCATACATGTCATATTCTGGAGATTTTTCTGTGTGAGATGGACATGGATACCAGTCAGGAAGAGTTGTAAAACGAGACCAGTCAATGAGGTCTGGCATCCCAAATTGTTCAGCTATTTTCTGGGATTTTTTTCCTCCGTCTGGGAAAAATTCAAAATAAATTGGTGTTCTTACATTAAGGAACCATCTCCAGTAAATTTCTTCAACTTTCTTTTTCCATGTTAAAACACCTTCTTTTTTGAAATAATCAAGACCTTTTGATGGGCCAAATCTATCTTTTAAAAGTCTATCGCAAATATCTTCCCATGAGTAATCCTCTCCTGGTTTTAACCGAAATTCTTCTGACATTTCACCACCGTATCGAATTGGAATAATTTTGTTGATAGCTTCGCAATATTTATCCTGAATTCCAAGTCTTTTTGCAATTTCAAGCATAACCTCTGAAAAGTCTCTTCTCTCATATTGAGGCTCTATCACAGGCTGTCTTATCTGCCATCCCCATTCACCCAATCCTTGAGGGTGACTGAAGATCGATGGAAATGTAATCGCTGGAGTTAATCTTTCAAGAAAACAAGCATCGGGAAGAACAATGTCAGCAACAGCATCAGTGAATTCGGTTAAATAAATATCAAAGGAAAAAATAAATTTGAATTTTTTGAGGAAATTCTCTGTTACTACCTGAGCATTTCCCATTGTCATCACTGAATTAGAACCAAAGTTTATCAATATTTCCGGGCGATATGATATTTTAAATTTCTCCCATAGCTCTTCATTGTTATCTGACATTATTGTGAAGGCATTATAAACAGATGTGGGGAACATATCTTGTAAATCAAGTCTTGTTGGCGGTTTTGGCTCTCGAAGAGGATATGGTTTATGGTCATATACCCATCCTTTTACAACCATAAGGCCATCTTTATCAGCATAAGGAATGGTTTCTGGTTTACCTGTATCAGGATAACCATGGCATACAGGAGGTCCTAATCCTAAAGCTCCTCCAACAGCCTCAGAGCTTCCGACCACATGATTGAGCAAATCAATAGAAAGACATGTCCATCCAGAGTTGACATGGCCCTGGGAGCCTCTGAAGAATATGGCAGAAACAGGACGGTAGGGGAGCTCTTTTCCATCGATTCTGATTGTGCTTCCGATTTTTGCAGTTTCTCCAAACTCTTTTGTAACTCTTCTTATAGTGGAGACTGGAATTGTTGTAATTTCTGAAACTTTTTCTGGTGTATATTTTTTTACATGTTCTTTTAACAATTGAAAAGCTGGTTGACATTCTATTCCATCAATTTTATAAGTTCCGAGTAATGCAAAATCTTTAATTAATGGGTCATCAAATGTTTTAGCTGATTGAGACTCTGAATCCCATATCAAGGGCTTTCCGCTTTCTTTGTCTCTCATGTAATAGCCATCAGGCTTTATTAGATATGCCGCATTGGTTTTTCTCTTCAGATATTCAGCATCATAAATTCCGAGCTCATTCAATAGTATGTTTACCATCCCCAGCGCTAAAGCTCCATCTGTGCCAACTCTGATTGGAACCCATTCATGAGCTTTTGAAGCCTGGGCACTCATGAAAGGATCAAAGACAATCGCTCTCATTCCCCTTGCTCTTGCATCGGCAACCTGCTGTGAATTCTGTACAGCAACGTGGCCAGCTCCATGGCCTTTAGAACATCCAAAATATAAAACCAGTTCTGAATACTGAAAGTCAGGGATTATAGACCATGCTGCATGGGTTATTCCATTCATGAAATGAGCTCCGTTTCCACAATGAAGCCCACCTCCAGAGACCCAGTAATTTGAGAATCCAAAAGCTCTCATGAATGCGATCACAGCGAATCTAATTTCACTTGTTTGTGTTGTTGTTGCCTGGAAATAAACTGCTCTTGGGTCTTTTTCGTAGACCTCTTTTAACTTCTGAGTGATTATATCTAAAGCTTCATCCCATGGGATTCTCTCCCATTTGGGGTCAACTCCGATACCTTTTTCAGGGTTGGTTCTTTTAAGGGGATAATTTACACGGTATGGGTCATATAAAAGCATTACTCCAGGTGCTCCTTTTGGGCATATGCGACCCATGCCAGCAGGGCTTTTTGGGTCTCCTTCTATTTTAGTTATAAGTCCATTAACTTTATGAACTCTTATACCGCATTGACAATAACACTGTCCACAGGATGTTGAAATCCATACACCTTCGTCATGCATTTTATTCCTCCTGATTTGAATTTTTTATTTTAATATTTGAAAAAAATAAATGTCAACTGGGTGTTTTTCATGGCCAAATAGTCTGGCACTCTCTACATCCACCTAAGATGTATTTTTCGCTCAGGGAATATTTTTTCTTAATGCTCTGAAATAGGAGAAGTTAGCATTAATATTTTCATTATTTTTCAGAATTAACTAATTTTGTTCTCTTATTTTATCTCTCATATTATCGATTATATTTCCACATTTCTCCCAATTTTTCTTGAGCAATCCCTAACCCCTCAAGATATAAGTCAAAAATTTCATTTCTTGTGAAATACTTTGTTTCCATAATTGGTTCATTATCTATTGAACAACTCTCGAGTTTATTATAGTCAATTGTAACTTCATAAAAAGCAGGTTTCTTACATAAATCAGTCCCAATTAATGGACTACATATATGTATCTGCACAAAATAAGTATTAATTTTTTTCATAACAGAGAAAGTTTCTTTTACATCATTTATATCTTCGAAGGGAATTCCTATCATAAAGGAAGCTACGGGTATGATTCCATTTTTTATAAAAGCTATGGGGACAGATGATTTGGGAACACTAATTTTATGATTATATATACGAATAACTTTAATTCCCTCTCTTTCAAGATCTGGTTCGGATATATTTTCTAATCTCATAAAAGCTACGTAATATTGATTTGTTGTAAAGGCATTTTCTATTGGATCTCTGAATGACTTTGCTATTTTTTGTACACATGTAAATGCTTCTACAGGAATTTGTGCTTCAGCTAAAATATTTGTCATTCGAAGCTTACTTAAATACCCATTTTTAATGTTTGATCCCCCTATACCCCAATAGAGTGATGTTCCATTCAATCCTTTACACATAATTGAATGACAATGTAATACATATTGTTTGAATAACTCAAAATCTTTCAGAATATTAATATATTCTGGATTGATTTGAAGAGAATTCTTCACCGGAAAAATTAGCTTGTGTAGGTAGTTTGTTAATTGAACACAATTAATCCAATAATTGATGGGAATATCTTCAATTCGTGATTTTTCTGGGTATCTTACAATGGATTCCATGGGTAACAGTTTATTTAGTAAAATACGACATTTAATCATTAATTTCCAAAACCTTAATATGAGGATATGGGTCCCATGAGTAAAGAATTATGTGATTTAGCCATACTGTTCCTAAGTCCATAAAATCACCTTCAGGAAGGCCTCTTGCTCTCTTCAAGCGGTCTTTTTCCAGACGGTACAGAGTAAGCTTTTTACTTTTCAGTTCAGGGGGAGAACCTATGCTAAGGAAATCCTGCTTTGTAAGCAATATATAGATATTCCTATTAATTAATAGCGGCTGAGCAAAATTAAAAAGCCTGGCAGCCCACCAATTCGGACCCCTAACTATTTTATATTCCCTATAGCTTTCTTTAATAAGTATAGATTTTTCCTCTTTACCTGTTATCATATCGTAGGCAACTAATTCCATTTTGTCATCTGGGCATGTCCAGAGAATTCCCTCTTTGATTATAAACCTCTGATAAGCATAAACAATTGAAGGTTGTTGTATAGGAGCGAATTTTTTTTCAATTTTTAATGTATTTAGATTTAATATCTTAAATTTACTACATGTTTTCTCTTCATAACATTTTTTTGCTATGTAAATAATTCTATCTTTCTCAAGAAACTCAAAATAATGGAAAAATTGTTCTGGAAGTGCATAAGACTTAACAAATCTTCCAAAGACATCAAATTCCTTCATTTGAAAGCCGTGTTCTTGTAAAACAAATATGTTTCCAGTGAATCTATTTATAGCTAATCTATAGGGGTTTCTAATCTCCTCGGGTCCCTGACCTTCTCTTAAGATCTTTCTTAAGAATTTTCCGTTTTTGCTAAATATCTTAATGCAAGAAGCTTTTTTATCCAGCACATATATATTTCCTTCATTATCGCAGTCAATCGAATTAATGGTGTAAAAAAGATAAGAATCTTCCCCTTTGGCTTTTATTTCCTCAACACCAATACTCGCAACAATTTTGATTCTTACGGTCTCATTTTTGTCTGCTACAAGCGCCAGAACAAGAAGAATAAGGATAGAGAAATTTAATAAAAAATTTTTTTTCATATTACTATTAATTAATATATCAAAATTACAATTTTTTTACACCCCTAAATAAACTTTTTCTTTTAAGAGGGATCCCTCTTTTTTACCCCTTTAATCTTTCACTAACTTGGATACACAACTACAAGATGGTCTGTTAGATATTCGCAGTTAGGTATACCGATATCAGGGCCCTCAGTAGTACAAGTACAGCAATCAGGTGGGACCAGCACTTCTACATTTAGTGGATCGTAAATCCATTTAATTTCGTCCATTTTATTCACCCCCTTTCTCTTTATTTTTTTTAGAGTCATGACCCTTTATATCAAATCTTTTTTGTTGATATAATATTCTCAACATTTCTAAATAGTGTTCATATCTTTCTTTTTGAGAACATTTATTTTTTTTATTATTTATAAGAAAATCATAAGGACAACTATTACCACTGCATATTGGCACCATCGAGCATTTTCTGCATTGTTCTATATTTAATCTATCTGCATCAACCCACTTTTTAAACTTGGAACGGTCATAATTTATATTAAAAATCGTTCCGCAAATTTCTTTTTCATCCCCAATAGTTTTTGTGCATTTATATATTTCTCCCCTTGGTCCAACTATTAAAGAAAGTTTTGTTGTTGCCACACATCCCAATAAATTGGGTACAAGTCTTTCTATTTCTTTTGGAGGTTTTAACAACTTCTCTATCTCACAATTTTTAAGAATATTTATAACCTCAACTGCTGAAAGTATATTATCTTCAACGCTCTTACACACAGCTTCATTTTTTTGAACTATAAAATGTTCACGTTCCAAGCCCGAAAGAACATCGGGATTTGAGAGACTATACTACAATTCCTATTCTTTCTGAATCTATTTCAAATGGGATTATCATCTCTGAAAGTATTTTCTCTTTTCTAAATGGTATATGAAATGGGTCTTTTTCACAGTCATTTGTTATGTATGGTTTCATTGCTTGAAGAACATGAGGGATTATTCCTTTTTTTCCTTCCTCCACTCTTTTAATTAGTTCTTCTTTTTCCACATACTCTCCTATTTTATTCATGGATATGAGGGAGAAATCATTTTTTTCTTTTTTGAAGATAAAGAATGAACCCAATGAGACTTCTCCCAATAGTATAAATCTTTTGAGGTAATCAGAAAGTAGAATGTCTAAGAAATTTTCAGATTCCTGTAAGGAGAGGAGTTTTTCCATGAAAGATTTTGATGGATGGTTCATCCTTGCCTCTGATAATTTCTATTTAAGCAGTTATATTTTTAGATGTCAAATGAATGGTTGAGATGTAACATAGAAGACTTTTAAAGCTCTATAAAAAATTGAAAAAATTATTGACATGCAGAGAAAATAAAGATACTATATTAAACGAACGTTTGATTAATGAAAAGAGATTTTAGCTATCCTGAAAAAGCAGAAAACATATTGAAAGTTGCAGCAAAGATAATAGCAAGGGATGGGTATGAGAATGCAACTATAAGAAAGGTTGCGAGGGAGTTGAACCTGAATTTAGCTACTCTTTACTACTATTTTAAATCCAAGGATGAGCTTCTTTATGCAATTCAGTACCAGACATTTGATTCATTGCTGAGCAATTTGAAGAAAAAATTAAAAGATGTAGAAGATGGAGAAAAGAAATTATACATAATTATAGAGAATCATCTTTCCTATTTTCTAACCCATTTAAATGAAATAAAGGTTTGCACTCATGAGCTTGAAACCCTCACAGGGAAATATTACAAGGAAGTTGAATCGAAAAGAAAAGAATATTTTAAGATAGTTTTAGAAATACTAAACCAGATTAAGGAAAAATATTCTATAAAGGAAAAAAATTTGAGAGTATCGACCCTCTGCCTTTTTGGAATGCTTAACTGGTTTTATACCTGGTATGACCCAAATAAGGATTTAAAGGGGAAAGAACTTGTAGAACATGTAAAAGAATTATTCTTAAACGGATTTATAGGAAGGAGCAAAAATGTTCGAAAAATTTAAAGAGTGGCAAGAAAACAGGCATGAATATGCAAAGGAATGGAAAAGAAAAACCGGGGGAAAAGTAATAGGGTATTTTTGTACTTATGTGCCAGAGGAAATTCTATATGCAGCGGATATATTACCAATAAGAATTTTAGGAAGTCATGAGCCCCAGGATTTAACAGAGCCTCATATATTTGGAATGTTTTGCCCATTCTGCAGGGATTGTTTAGCCCAAGGATTACAGGGAAGATATGATTATCTTGATGGAATAACGATTGCCCAATCCTGTCTGCATATTAGGCAGGCTTTTACAAGTTGGCAGATGCATGTGCCTGTTGAATACAGTTATTACCTTCCAATGCCCCACCATGTTCAGAGCGCAAGAGCTTATCCTTATTTAACTGAAGAACTTAAGTTGTTTAAAAAATCAATCGAGGAGTGGACTGGGAAAACCTTAAGGAATGAAGATTTGGATAAAGGGATAAAGATAATGAACGAAAACAGAAGACTTCTGGGAAAACTTTATGAATTAAGGAAAGAAAAAAACCCAGGTGTGACAGGATTGGAAGCAATGTATGCAGTAATTTCAAGTCAATTAACTGATAAAAGAGAGCACAGCAGAATGCTCGAAGAGGCTTTAAATAAAATATATGAAAGAAAGGAAAAAAACAGTAATCTTCTGAGGTTAATGATATTAGGAAGTGAAGATGATGATACTGAATTTATGAAAATGGTAGAATCATTGGGAGCTATTTTTGTTATCGATGATCACTGTACTGGCACAAGATATTTCTGGAATGAGGTAATTCCTGATGAGGATAGATTGGCTTCTATCGCTGCAAGATACATCGATAGACCTCCTTGTCCAAGTAAAGATTGGCCAGAAAGGCGAAGGGTTCCTCATATATTAAATCTGGCAAAAGAATATGATGTGCAGGGTGCAATCATAGTCCAGCAAAAATTCTGCGACCCCCATGAACTCGATATCCCTGCAATTACCAAGACTTTAAAAGAAAATAACATTCCATCTCTTTTTCTTGAATTTGACGTGACAGTTCCTTTGGGACAGTTCAAAACAAGGGTGGAAGCCTTCCTTGAGATTCTTCGGGAAGAAGATCTATGGAGTTAAGGTTGGCAAAAAACAGTTTTGTGGAAAGAAACGCAAGCTTGATAGTTTATTCAAATATATGTTTAAACATTTGGAGGCTAAAATGAGAAGTGCTAAATATAAAACTGAACCTTTAAAATGCTGGCAAAAAGCTAAAGAAATAAGGGAAAATTATTATAAAAATTATGCCAAAGCCCATGAAAAAGGTGGAATCAGGTGGGCAGGTGGAGCATGGTCATTCGATGCTATCCCTGCTGGATTGGGAGATGATGTTTATCCCATAACAAGCGAGCCATATGGAGCATCTGTTGCCTGGAATAAAGAATTTGCCCTTGAATGCCAGGAAGCAGTTGAAAGGGCAGGGTATGCAAGAGACTTATGTTCTTACATGAGAAACTATTGGGGCTCTGTGATGCTGAATAAATATGTGTTTGGAGGAGAATTTCCAACTCCTGATTTTATCTGGCAGGACCATATTTGTTGTAGCCATGCAAAGTGGTATCAGGTGGTTAAAGATATAGAAAAAAAAGAAATCCCTTTTTTCTGCATTGATGTTTCAGTCGGGCCTTATGAGCAAATCAATGAGCACAAATTGAACTATGTTGTTATGCAAATGCATGATGGAATTGAATGGCTGGAGAAAATAGCCAGAAGGAAATATGATGATGAAAAACTTATCCAAGCAGTCTACAATCATTGCAGGTCAACCTCTTTGTGGGCTGAGGTATGTGCTTTAAACAAAATGATCCCTGCTCCTCTGGATGAAAAGACAATGTACTCTCTTTATGTTCTTGGTACTCTTCAGAAAAGCAGTAAAGTAGTAGCTGATTTTTATCAAGAGCTAAGGGATGAGGTAAAAGATAGGGTTGAAAGAGGGATTGCTGCAGTTGGAAATGAAAGATGCAGGGTAATGACTGACACACAGCCACCATGGGCTTTTCTTAAAATATTTCGTTATTTAGAAAAATATGGATGTGTTTCAGTTGGGTCTTTATACACTTTTGGCCTTATTGGAATGTGGGATGTACAGGAGGATGGAACCTGGGGTCCTCGTAGAACACCTCAGGAAAACGGAATTGAAATAAAGACCAGAGATCAAGCTCTTCGTACATTAGCTGATTGGGAATTGAAAAAGCCTGAATGGCAACATTTTTACTATCCCCATCTTAAAAGTGAGATGATGATAAGAATCGCTAAAGAATGGAAACTCAATGGTATAATGCTTCATTATAATAGAGGGTGTGAAGGTTTAAGTCTCGGAATAGCTGAGAATAGGATAGCTCTTATAAAAGCTGGTTTTCCTGTTATGAGTTTTGAAGGAAACATGGGAGACGAAAGAGAATTTGATGAAACAAGAACAATTGCCCGAATCGATGCCTTTATGGAAACATTGGGGTTTGAGAGATTAGAATAGGAGGAGGTATTTTTATGGTAACCGTTGGCATTGACTGCGGTGCTAAAGAAACAAAAGCTTTATTAATTGAAGGTAATAAAATTTTGGCAAAATACTCTGTCCTTAGCGGATTTGACCAGAAATATGCTGCAGAGGAGGCGTTTGAAAATATTTTAAAAAAGACAGGAATTTCAAGGGAAGATATAACCCATATTACATCGACTGGCGTCGGAAGAAAAGGAGCTTATTTTGTTAATAGTTCCATTACAGAAGTGGGTGCAAATGCTAAAGGAATTTTATTTTATTATCCTTCTGTAAGAACTGTAATTGATGTTGGAGCAGAAGAAGGAAGAGCAATAAAACTTGACGAAAGAGGAAAGGTTTTGGATTTTGCTATCAATGAGAAATGTGCAGCAGGAGCTGGAATTTTTACAGAAACTATGGCAAGAGCCCTTGAAATAAAATTGGAAGAAATGGGAGAACTTTCGCTTAAATCACAGAAGCCAATTCCTATGAATGCTCAATGTGCTGTATTTGCTGAATCGGAAGTTGTTTCATTAATTCATTCAAAGACACCCAAAGAAGACATAGCTCGATCAATTCTTGATGCAATTGCTGACAGGATTGCATCGATGGTTCGAAGGATAGGGATTGAAAAGGATGTTGCATTGACAGGAGGCGTGGCGAAAAACATTGGATTTGTTCATTCTCTTAAAAGAGATTTACAAGTTGAATTGTTCATTCCAGAGAACCCAGAATTTATCTGTGCATTGGGAGCTGCTCTGATTGCAGCTGAAAGAGCATTGAGTCCTTCCAAGGAAGGAGGAGAATAGAATGGAAAAAGAATACTGGAAGTGGCCAGAATCAAAGTGGCTCTCCTCAGAGATTAACTGGAAAGAGGGAGAAGTTATTTCTGCTGGGGTGGATGTTGGTTCTGTAAGCACTCAGGCAGTTGTGATGACAGATGGAAGGATTTACTGCTATAGCAATATGAGAACTGGTTCAAGCAGCCCGGATAGTGCTCAAAAGGCGATGAACTGGGCCTTGGAAGGCACAGGATTAAATTTAGAAAATATACATTACATAATAGGAACTGGATATGGTAGGGTAAATGTTCCCTTTGCCCATAAAACCTTAACCGAGATTGCCTGTCATGCAAGAGGAGCAAACTTCATGTATGGTCCTTCAGTGAGAACAATTCTGGACATGGGAGGTCAAGATTGTAAAGCTATTCGTTGTGATGAAAAAGGAAAGGTAACAAATTTTCTTATGAATGATAAATGCGCTGCTGGAACAGGGAGAGGAATGGAAGTTTTTGCAGACCTTCTTGCAATTCCTATAGAGGATATAGGAGAAATGTCATTTAATATAGATGAAGAACCAGAGCCAGTAAGTAGCACCTGCGTAATATTTGCAAAATCAGAAGCAGTAGGATTGTTGAGGGAAGGATGGCAAAAAGAGAAAGTTATAGCAGCATATTGTTTAGCTATGGCACACAGGGTGGTTGAACTTCTTGAAAGAATTGGAATAGAAAAGGACTTTGCCATAACCGGTGGTATAGCTAAAAATATTGGAATAGTTAAAAGGATTGAAAATGAATTAGGAATAAAAGCGCTTACTCCTACGTATGATACTCAAATAGCAGGAGCTTTAGGAGCTGCTCTTTTTGCTAAAGCCCTTTATGAAAAAGAAAAAAAGGGGAAAGTGAAAAACTTTTAAACAATTAAGTTATAAACATGATAGCTAATTACGGATATAAAGATGGTTCTGGGGAATATTTTATTTCCATCGACAACGATAAGTGTGATGGATGTGGAGACTGTGTTAAATTTTGTCCTTACAATGTGTTAGAAGTTGGAGAAGATGAGAATGACCCATTTAGAGAAGTATTTGTTGCAAGAGTCAGGGAAGAGCATAGAAAGAAGATTAAGTATTCATGTGCACCCTGCAAACCTGTCAGGGGGAGGGTAGAACTTCCATGTGTAGCTGCTTGCAAACCTTTAGCTATTTCCCATTCTTGGTAATTTTAATGTAAATGGAAGATTTAAAAATAATAGCAGGAAATCATGAAATCAATAACGATAAAGATAAATGACATTGAAATTGAAACAAGGGAAGGGATAACAGTTTTACAGGCTGCTTACGAAGCAAATTTATACATCCCCTGCTTATGTTTCCATCCTGATTTTACCACACATGGAGATTTAAAACCCAATGACAGAGTTTATCGGGGCGAAGAATGTATTGAAAATGACAATTCTAAAAAAGCTTATGAAAATTGTGGATTATGCATTGGAACACTAAAAGGAGTTGAAGGTTATGTTTCTTTATCAAATTTATACGTTTCAGATGGAATGGTTGTTTACACAAACACAGACGAAATCAATAGGATAAGAAAAAATAATCTTGGTTCTATCTTATCTCATCACCCCCATGCATGTCTTACGTGCGCTCAAAGAGATGGATGCAGTTTAACAGAGTGTTCGAGCGATGTTCCTGTAAATGAACGCTGTTGCTATAAATTTAATAGATGTGAATTGAGAAGAATAGCTGAATATATAGGAATTAGAGAAGATATTCCTCGATATCTTCCAAAAAATTATCCTGTATTGAGAGATGAACCCCTTTTTTCCTTTGATTTTAATCTATGTATTGGATGTTTGAGGTGCATAAGAATATGCAAAGATGTCAGGGGTGTAGGAGCTCTTGGCTATGTCTATAATGACAAAAAAATAATGGTGGGACTGATAGAAAACACACTGGAAAAATCAGGATGTAAATTTTGCGGGTCATGTGTTGATGTATGTCCAACTGGAGCTTTGGGGGATAAAGATGTAATAATTTCCGATGAAATGAATTTAGTTCCCTGTAAATTTAGCTGTCCTGTTGAGATGGACGCTCCTCGATATGTTAACTATATTGCTGAAAGAAGATTTGAAGATGCTCTTCGAGTTATAGAAGAAAAAGCTCCGTTTCCTGGTGTTTTAGGATATGTATGCCATCATCCCTGTGAAAGCAAATGCAGAAGAAATAATTTGAATGATTCAATTTCCATATGCAAACTTAAAAGGTTTGTTGCCGAAACGGAGTCTCGAACAACCGAAAACAAAATAAAGAGAAATGGACATGCTGGAAACAAAAAAATTGCTGTAGTAGGGTCAGGGCCTTCAGGACTAACAGCCAGTTATTATCTTTCTAAGGCAGGGTATTCAGTGAATATTTTTGAAGCTTTTTCTGAGCCTGGAGGAATGGCGAGATGGGCTATTCCTGATTTCAGATTACCAAAAGAAATCCTGAAGAGTGATATTGATAAAATTCTAAAGACCGGAATAGAACTCGAGACAAATACAAGAATTAAAAATGTATTTGAATTGAAAAAAAATGGATATGAAGTGATATATTTAGCTATAGGGGCAGGCATAAGTAAAAAATTGGATTTGGAAAACAGAAATCAGGAAGGTATTTTCTGGGGACTCGATTTTTTAGTAGAAATAAATAAAGGAAAGAGAAACAGTATCGGCAGACATGTTGTTGTAATCGGAGGAGGGAATGTGGCAGTTGATGCAGCCCTATCTGCAGTTCGTTTGGGAGCCGAAGAAGTAAAAATTATTTGTCTTGAATCAAGAGAAGAAATGCCAGCTTTTCAATGGGAAATCGAAGAAGCAGTTGAAGAGGGAATTAAGATCGAGAATTCCTGGGGGCCAAAGAAAATTTTAGGAAATGGGAAAGTTAAGGGAATTGAACTTATTCGCTGCACTTCAGTTTTTGACAAAAAAGGAAAATTTAATCCATCTTTCGACCAATCAGTTACGAAAATAATTGAAACAGACACGATAATAATTGCTGTAGGTCAAATTTCAGATTTTTCAATTGTATCCGGCATAAATTCCATAAAAATCACTGAACATGGAACTATAAAGGTCAATCCAGATACCTTGGAAACTGATTTTCCTGGAATTTTCGCTGGCGGGGATGTTGTAAAAGGAACATCTTCTGTAGTTGAGGCTATAGCTTATGGAAGAAGAGCTGCTTTATCCATTGCTAAATATTTAGATGGGAAAGAACTGTTCGACATTGCTTTTAAAGAAGAGGAAAAATACAATCCTTTTTTGGGAACAGAAATTAGCTTCGCTACTAAAAGAAGAATCCAGTTGCCCAGTATTCCAATGGAGAAACGAAAAAGAAGCTTTGAACTGATTGAACTTGGGTATAATGAAAAGATGGCAGTCGAAGAAGCTAAGAGATGTTTAAGATGTGACTTGAGATTTCAATTATCTCCCGTATTGATGCCTCCAGAGAAATGGATAGCATTAAATTACGAAAATATTTCTCAAGTTCCGGAGACAGAAGGCGTTTATCAGCTTCTTGATGATAAAAAAAATATATTACTGATTGCTGGCACTCCCAACCTGAAAAGAGCTCTTGAGGCCCAAATGGAAAAATTTAAAAAAGCCTGTTATTTTTTGTATGAAGAATATCCAATGTATACAAAGAGGGAGAGTGAACTAATTCAGCAATTCCTTCAAAAACATGGTAGACTTCCAGAAGGTAATGATGAATTGGAAAATTTATTTTAACTAAAATATTTAGATATTCCGAACTTTCTTGACAAAAGGTTTGTTATAGATATATTAAAGCAATCAGTTTGAATTGAAAAAAGCGAGAAATATTAAGAATTACATAAAATTATCAATAATAGGAGGAAATATAAATGCAAAATTTAGAAACTGTAGTATATGATAAAAATTGGCATGATCATACCTCATTGATTATGATTAACAATCCAAAAGAGCTCAATTCCTACCTTCTTTCAACTTTAAGGGAGATGATTCATTATTTTGAAGATTCAATGTGGGATGATAATATTCAATTTATAGTCCTGACTGGAGCGGGAGAAAGGGCTTTTTGTACCGGTGGAAACGTAAAAGAATACGCTGAAATTTACAATAAAAAACCATCTGATTTCTGGAAATGGGGGGAAGTTTACGGAAGAGTGTTTCACATGATAAGACACTGTGGGAAACCGGTAATTGCAAGAGTGAATGGAGTAACAGCAGGAGGCGGATTTGAATTTGTAGCAGCATGTGACCTTGCCATTGCTTCAGAGAATGTAAAATTCTTATCCCCAGGTCCAAGAGTTGGGATGACTTCAATAGGAGGGCTTTCTCAGTGGTTGCCCCTCCACATGGGAATTAAAAAAGCTGCAGAAATTGTTATGTTGTCCCGGGAAATTTCAGCTAAGCAGGCTTGTGAACTGGGAGTGGTTAACGAGGTTGTACCTTTAGATAAACTTGACGAAACTGTTAAAAAATATATAACGGACATGATGAACCTTTCGCCAAGCAGTCTTCATTATTTCAAGGTTCACATTAATTTCTGGAGAGACCTTGTGTGGGACCTTACATGGGAACATGCGAAAGAATGGTTCTCTTTACATATTGGATCAGTTGAGCCTTCTGAAGGATTATGGGCTTTCAAAGAAAAAAGAGAAAGAAATTACAAAGGTTTGAGAAATTCTTTTGCAAAAGGGATGGACCCTCAATTTCCGTTTGGCCCATATTTAGCTGAGTGTAAAAAATGTGGGACAAAGTATATTCCCCTTGATTCTAAGTTCTGTCTCATCTGTGGTAATAAAATTTAAAGGACACATACGATTTTCTTATAGTTTTTAATAAATAATTCAATTTGTGTTAAAATTTGTTTATGACAATGTATTTTAAGAAATTTGATTTTCCAGAAAAAGATTTATTTATTTCTTTATTTAAAGAAAATAGTTTCGCTGTGGGAGGATATGTAAGAGATCTTGTAAGGGGGAATCCCTCCACCGATGTTGATATATTAATAACCAATTATCCTGTAGAAGAAATCATAGAGAAATTAAAGTCATTCGGTCATATAGACCTTGTCGGAAAAAGTTTTGGAGTGATTAAATTTACTCAAAAAGGAAGAACCATTGATGTGTCTCTTCCAAGAATTGATTTATCGGTAGGTAGTGATTCTTCTTCTCATAAAGATTTTATCATAAAAGCCGATCCGTATCTTCCTATCGAGAAGGACCTTCAGAGGAGAGATATAAAATGCAATAGTATGGCTTTAAGGTTGATCGATGGTAAATTAATCGATCCGTTTAATGGGAGAGATGATATAAAGAAGAAAACAATCAGAATGACCGACCCATCTCATTTTCTCGAAGATCCATTGAGAGTTCTTAGAGTAGCTCGGTTTGCATCTGTTTTAAATTATAAAGTTTCAAATGAAATTTATGAAATTTCAAAGAAGATAAAGCTTAAAGGATTGAGTAGTGAAAGGATTTCTGAAGAACTTTTCAAATTATTACTTAACTCAAAAAAGCCCTCAATAGGAATGGAAGAATATTTGAAATTGGGGGTGATTGATCAGCTATTTCCTCCAATTCTTCCGATGACATATACAATTCAAGATTCCATATTTCACCCAGAAAAAGATAGACATGGAAATCATACTGTATGGCACCATACATTGATTACATTAAATCAGGCAAAACGTATTACTGAAATTTTTAAGCTTGAAAGACCTGTTTCCCTTGCTCTTTTACTCGGGGCTTTATTTCATGATATAGCAAAACCACATACCTCTCAATGGGAATGGAAAAAAAGAAGGCTTGTTCTTACCAATAAAAGACATGATTACGTTGGAACTGAAATTACGAAAAATATTTTAAATCAGTTAAAAATCTTTTCATTGGATGGATATGACCTGAAAGAAAAAATTCTATTACTGGTAAAATACCACCACAGAACGACTGACCTCTGGCAAAACAGAGGTTCTATATCAAAGAAAGCTTTTAATAGATTAATGAAGGATATGAAAGGTGATCTATCTCTTTTGATATACCTTGATTTAGCTGATAGAAAAGGGAGGGAAAATAAATTATTAAGAGGTCTTGACAAGCAGGCAAAGTGGCTTTTTAAAAAACTTGAAGATTTCAACGTGACCAAAGAATCCATAAAGCCTCTGGTAAGGGGGAGAGATTTGTTAAATTTAGGATTTTCTCCTGGGCCTAATCTCGGCAAGATTTTAAAAGAATTATGGGAAATGCAACTTGACGGTGCATTTTTTACAAAAGATGAAGGAATAGAAAAAGCTCCTGAGGTTTGCATGAAACTTTTTGGAAAAGAGATAATATAACATGAACATATTAGTAACAGGTGGAGCTGGATATATAGGTTCCCATACAGTAAAAGAATTAATCAAAAAAGGATTCAATGTTATTATTTTTGATAATCTTTCAACCGGGAAAAAAGAATTAATTAAATCTAATAATTTTTATTTAGGAGACCTGCAGGAAATTAATTCCCTGAACAGGGCTTTCGAGGAAAACAGAATAGACGGAGTAATACATTTTGCTTCGTTAAGTATTGTGGAGGAGTCATATAAATTTCCAGAAAGATACTACAGGGAAAATATTTTAAATGCTTTAAATCTTTTAGATGCAATGAAAAAACATGGGGTTAAGAAAATTATTTTTTCTTCAAGTGCTGGAGTCTACGGAGAGCCCCAGTATCTACCTATAGATGAAAACCATCCAATAAACCCGATCAACCCTTACGGAGAGACAAAATATGTAATAGAAAAGATACTTTATAGATATTTTATAAATTACAACGTTAGCTTTATTTCTTTGAGATATTTTAATGCAGCTGGTGCTGATCTCGATGGAGAATTGGGTGAGCTTCATGACCCAGAAACACATCTCATTCCAAATATATTGTTATCGATAATAGGAAAAAATAAAAAATTTGAACTTTTTGGAGATGACTTTCCAACAAAAGATGGGACAGCCATCAGGGATTATATTCATGTAACAGACTTAAGTAATGCTCATGTTTTAGCTTTAGAAAAATTATTCAGCAATGATGACTATCATATTTTGAACCTTGGAACAGGTATAGGGTATTCAAATAGAGAAATTATTAATTGTGCTGAAAGAATTACTGGGAAGAAGATAGAGGTTGAAATAAAATCGAGAAGGAGGGGAGATCCTCATACCCTCATAGCCTCTAATAAAAAAATTACTGAAATGTTGGGCTGGAAGCCAAGGAATTCAGATATTGAAACAATTATTCAGACTGCATGGGAGTGGATAAGAAAACATTATATATGATAGTCAGAATATTTAAAATTTTTGATAAATTTCAATAATCTTCTGTACGTGTCAATTTTTTCACGATAATAAGAGCTGTCCTTTTTTGTAAAAGTATTAATTAAATTGATTAAAACTAAAATAAATGAGAATTTGAAGAACAAATACATTTTCAGATATTTGACTTTTTCTTCTCCATAATGTTTTGCATAGAAATAAAGCTGGCTTTTCCTGTATTCTAAGACAGTTTTTTTATTAATCAACTGGGTGGATTTCCCTCTATAATGTAGAATTTGAGTATCTGTTGTGTATAAAATTTTCCAGCCTTTATCTTTTATCCTTTTACAAAGGTCAACCTCTTCAGTATACATAAAAAAATTTTCATCAAAATATTTAATCTCTTCAAGAATATCAGCTCTTGTTATGAGGCATGCTCCAGAAATCCAATCAGTATATATATTTATTCCTTTTTTAGGAGCTCTGCCCCATTTGAGTCGATAGTAATAATTGGCAAGATATTTTTGAAAGAACTCATTGCTAAAGTCGATCATTTTTCCAAACGACAACTGAAGACTTAAGTCTTCATTTAAAATAAGACATCCAGCAGCTCCAACATTTTTATATTCGTGCATTTTTTTAATTAAGGTTTCTATAGAACCTGGATATACATAAGTGTCGTTGTTAAGAAAGAGGATAAAATTTCCTCTACTGTGCTTTATTCCAATGTTATTTGCCTTTCCAAAACCTAAATTATCTCTATTTTTAATAAGCACAATTTTCTTATATTTATTCTCAATTAATTCAACACTTCCATCAGTGGAGTTATTGTCAACAACAATTACTTCATAAGAATAAGGAAGACTATTGATAGAATTAAACAAGGAATTAAGGCATATATCAAGAAAATCCTTACGATTAAAGTTTACTATGATAATTGATAAATCCAATGGATAAAATCTCATTCCACTATAATTTTAAAAAAAATTTGAAATAAAAGAAATATTTTTATAGAATGAAAAAGGTATGTCCAGGAAATTACAATAAGTGCCAATTGACAAAATTCAAATTTTTATTTATATTATATTTTTATATTAAATTTAATTTTTATTTCACCTTGAAAAGAGAAGTTTATTCTTAAATGCATAACTTTTGCTGGCGTAGCTCAATGGAAGAGCAGCTGATTTGTAATCAGCGGGTTGTAGGTTCGACTCCTATCGCCAGCTCCATGTTTAATGGATTTTTTCGAATTATTAAATTTCTTGGGCAGGTGCCAGAGTGGACAATTGGGGCGGGCTGTAAACCCGCTGCCGAAAGGCTTCGGAGGTTCGAATCCTTCCCTGCCCATGTGAGCGGGAATAGCTCAGTTGGTAGAGCGTCAGCCTTCCAAGCTGAATGTCGCGGGTTCGAGTCCCGTTTCCCGCTCCATTTCTCAGTAAAGTATTATTATGACAGAAGAAATTAAAGCTGATATGAGATATCAGAACCCGCGACAGGGTAGCCTGAAGGGAGAATCCCTTCAGGCAGTCGGGGTAACAGTTCCGATAGGTGACATGACACTAATTTTTGCCCACGTAGCTCAGGTGGTAGAGCACATCCTTGGTAAGGATGGGGTCACCAGTTCAAATCTGGTCGTGGGCTTTATTAAAGAAAAGGGAGGAAAATAAATGGCAAAGGAAAAATTTGAGAGATTAAAACCCCATCTAAACATAGGAACGATAGGCCATGTAGACCATGGAAAAACCACCCTTACATCAGCCATAACAAAGGTTTTAAACAAGTTAAACCCAAAGATAGTCTACAGAGATTTCTGGTCAATCGATAATGCACCTGAGGAAAAAGAAAGAGGCATAACAATACAGATAGCCCATGTGGAGTATGAGACCCAAAATCGTCATTATGCCCACATAGACTGTCCTGGCCATGCAGATTACATAAAGAACATGATCACAGGAGCAGCTCAGATGGATGGGGCAATACTGGTTGTATCAGCTGCAGATGGTCCAATGCCACAGACCCGTGAGCACATACTTTTAGCTCGCCAGGTGAATGTTCCTTACATAGTGGTCTACCTCAACAAGGTAGACATGGTGGATGACCCTGAGATATTAGATCTTGTGGAACTTGAGGTGAGAGAGCTTCTAAAAAAATATGGATTTCCAGGAGATGAAATTCCTGTTGTGAGAGGCTCAGCCCTTAAGGCTATGGAAAGTGATGGAGACCCTTCAAAACCTGAAAACAGAAGTATCCTTGAGTTGATGGATGTGGTTGATAGATACATCCCCATACCTGAGAGACTCATAGATATGCCATTTCTCATGCCCATAGAGGATATATTCTCAATCTCAGGAAGAGGTACTGTGGTTACAGGAAGGGTGGAGAGAGGAAGAATAAAACTTGGAGAAGAGGTGGAGATAGTGGGAATAAGACCCACGCTCAGAAGAGTTGTCACAGGAGTTGAGATGTTCAGAAAAATACTCGATGAGGGAATAGCAGGAGATAACATAGGGGTGCTCCTCCGAGGCACAGAGAAAACAGAGGTCATGAGAGGTATGGTACTTGCAAAACCAGGTTCTATAACTCCCCATACAAAATTTAAAGCAGAAGTCTATGTCTTAAAGAAAGAAGAAGGAGGAAGACACACTCCTTTCTTCACAGGCTACAGACCCCAGTTCTACTTCAGAACCACAGATGTCACAGGAACAGTTAAACTCCCTTCTGGAGTAGAGATGGTAATGCCAGGAGATAATGTAAATTTGGAGATAGAACTCATAACACCAATAGCAATGGAGAAAGGGTTGAGGTTTGCCATAAGGGAAGGAGGAAAAACTGTAGGAGCAGGTTCTGTTACAGATATCATTGAGTGAGAGAGATGAGAGAAGTAATTACATTACAATGTTCCCAATGTAAAAGAAGAAATTATTCAACTACAAAAAACAAAAAAAAGCATACTGAAAAATTAGAACTAAAAAAATATTGTAAATTTTGTCGAGCTCATACAATTCATAAGGAGATCAAATAACATTTGTGTACAGGCCAGTAGCTCAATTGGTAGAGCGCCGGTCTCCAAAACCGGTGGTTGGGGGTTCGAGTCCTCTCTGGCCTGCCAATAAATAAAAAGGTTATGGAAGAAAAAAAGAATATATTCAAAAAATTGAAGAATTTTTTAATGGAAGTAAAAGGTGAATTGAAAAAAGTAACATGGCCAAACAAGAAAGAAATAGTAGGAACAACAATAGTGGTAGTAATTGCTGTAATCTTCTTTGGATTTTTCTTATTCTTTTTTGATGTTATTTTTTCTGTTATAGTTGCAAAAATTAAGACAATTTTAGGATGAAACATATGATGAACTGGTATATTGTTCATACCTATTCCGGGTTTGAAAAATTTGTTGCAGAAACTTTAAAAGAGAAGGTAAAAAAACTCGATGTCCAAGAGAAATTTGGAGAAATAATAATTCCAGTAGAAAATGTTGTAGAGATCAAAGGTGGGAAAAAGGTTGTTACGCCTAAAAAATCTTATCCGGGCTACATTATTATCCAGATGGAAATGGATGACAAAACATGGCACTTAGTTAGAGGTACTCCTCGTGTCACAGGTTTTGTGGGAACAGGACAAAAGCCAACCCCGTTAGAAGAAGAAGAGGTTAGAAAAATAGTAAAACAGATGGAGGAGACCTCAGAGAAGCCAAAGCCAAAACACAGTTTTGAAAAAGGAGAAGCTGTAAGAATTATTGATGGCCCTTTTTCAAATTTTAATGGAATTGTTGAAGAAGTAAATCCAGAGAAGAATATCTTAAAAGTAGTAGTAACAATATTCGGAAGAGCCACACCTGTTGAACTTGAACTTCTTCAGGTAGAAAAATTATAGGAGATTAAAATGGCAAAAACAATAAAGGCTATCGTAAAATTGCAATTGCCAGCAGGAGAGGCAACGCCTCAGCCTCCTGTAGGACCAGCTCTTGGGCCCCATCAAGTTAACACCATGGAATTTGTAAAAAAATTCAATGAGATTACTGCAAAGATGGAAAAGGGAATGATACTCCCTGTAGTAATTACAATTTATACAGATAAAACATTTTCATTTGAGGTGAAAGCTCCTTCAACATCCTATTTATTGAAAAAAGCCGCTTCAATTGCAAAAGGTTCAGGAGATCCCAGGAGAAATAAAGTTGGTAAAATAAGTGAAAAGCAACTGATTGATATTGCTAAAGTAAAACTTACAGATTTAAATTGCTATTCTTTAGAAAAAGCTGTTGAAATTATAAAAGGCTCAGCAAAAAGTATGGGATTGGAGATCACAAATGAGTAAAAAATATTTAGAAGCTTTTAATTTTATTGAAAAGAAACCATATCCATTAGAAGAAGCAATTTCTCTTCTTAAGAAGATCAAAAGACCTAAATTTAACGAATCATTTGATATATCAATAAGACTTGGAGTAGATCCAAAGAAACCTGATCAAATAGTAAGAAGCACTGTTGTTCTTCCTCACGGCACAGGCAAAGAAAAAAAAGTTTTGGTAATAGCTTCAGGAGAAAAAGTTAAAGAAGCAGAGAATGCAGGAGCAGATATTGTTGGAGGAGAAGAAATAATAGAAAAAATCTCAGGGGGATGGATAGAATTTGATTCTGTGATTGCCACACCTGATATGATGAAAAGTATGGGAAAATTGGGCAAAATATTGGGGCCACGAGGTCTTATGCCAAATCCAAAATCAGGTACTGTAACATTTGAGGTTGGCAAAGCAGTTTCTGAAATTAAATCAGGAAAAATTGAGTTCAAAATGGATAAAACAGGCATTATAAATGCTATGATTGGTAAAATTTCCTTTTCAGAGGATAAACTTGTAGAGAATACGAGAGCTTTTATTGAATCAGTATTGAAGGCAAAACCACCTACTGCTAAGGGTAAATACATAAAATCCGTTCATGTCTCAACAACGATGAGTCCATCAATTGAGATATCCTTCCAGTCAGTGGGGATAAAATAGGGAGTTTATGAATGAATAGAGCTCAAAAAGAAATTGTGGTTAATAAAATTAAGGAAAAATTTTCAGCATCAAAAAGTGTTTTCTTTATTGATTTTAAAGGATTATCAGTCAAAAAAATGAGTGGAATGAGGAGAAAATTCAAAGAAAACTCATCTGAGTTAAAAATAGTAAGGAATAGATTAACCAAAATCGCCCTTAAAAATTATTATGATGATATAATTGATACCAATGTATTAAGAGAGACAACAGGCCTTATTTTTTCTTATGAGGATGAAGTCTCGCCCGCTAAGCTATTGATAGATTTCAAAAAAGATAACAAAAATTTAAAAATCAAAGGTGCCTTAATTGAAGGAAAATTTTTCAATTCAGAGGAAGTAGACGCAATTTCAAATCTCCCGCCAAGGAATTTATTAAAAGCACAGCTTTTTTCATATATAATTTATCCATTAAATACTTTCTTGCAAAACTTATCTTCACCTTTAAGCATATTTGGGAACCAAATAAAAGCACTTTTAAATAAAACAAAAACGGAGGAATAGATGAAAATTACAAAAGAACAATTTTTCGAACACCTTGATAAGCTTACAGTTATTGAACTGGCTGACTATATCAAGGAATTTGAAAAGAGATATGGGATATCTCCAGTGGCAGCAGCTCCTGTAATGGCTCAACAGGTTACTCCTCAGGGAGAAGCAAAAAAAGAGGAAGAAAAGACAGAATTTTCAGTTGTATTGAAGAGCGTTGGAACAAATAAATTAAATGTAATTAAAGTTTTAAGAGAGGTTACAAATTTAGGATTGAAAGAAGCAAAAGAATTAGTCGAAAGTGCACCGAAGCCAATAAAAGAAGGTATCTCAAAAGAAGAGGCCCATTCAATAAAATCTAAATTTGAAGCTGCAGGTGCTGAGATTGAAATTAAATAAAATTTTTATAGAATTTTAAAAATTTAAAAAAAGAGGTAAGAAATGAAAGTTTCAAAAAACAATAAGTACTTGGAAAGAATAGATTTTTCAAAAATAAAAACTACTATTCCCATACCCGATTTGATAGAGGTTCAAAAAAATTCATTTAAAAAATTCTTGCAGATGGAACTATTACCAGAAGAAAAAGATGAGGTAGGAATCCAGGCAGCATTTAAAAGTGTATTTCCAATTATGGATTTCAGAGAAAACGCCTCTCTTGAATTTGTGAGTTATTCTCTTGGGAATTGGGAATGCTTATGCGGAAAGCTCAAGGGAGTTGAAAATGCAAGACCAAAATGTAAAAAGTGTGGCACTCTCTTATTGCCAAGAAATGAATCAATAAAGGACGTAATCTGCCCTGTATGTAATTCAATTAGCGAAGTAGAAATTCCAACATGTGACTATTGTGGTGACAATATTAAATTAAAAATTAAATATTCTCCCCAGGAGTGCAAAGATAAGGGATATACATATTCTATTCCATTGAAAGTTGTTCTCAGATTAATCCAGTGGGAAAGAGACCCCCATTCAGACACAAAGAGGTTAAAAGATATAAAAGAACAGGAAGTGTATTTTGGTGAGATTCCTTATATGGCAGAATATGGAACTTTTATAATAAATGGCACTGAAAGAGTGATAGTGAGCCAGCTTCAGAGGTCTCCAGGTGTATTTTTCTTGCCTGGAGAGTCGAAGGGTTATTACATTGCAAAAATTATACCAGCTCGAGGGGCATGGATTGTTCTTGAATATGATTCAAAGAATATCCTTTACATAAAAATGGATAAAAGAAAAAAGTTTCCTGCAACGATATTTTTCAGAGCATTGGGATATGGAACTGATGAAGAAATAATAAAAGCTTTTTACAAAATATTTAAAATTGTTGGGAAAAATGAATTCTTTTACTGGGAACTTAATGAAAATTTAAGCGGCAAAACAGTTTCTAAAGATATAATCGACCCTTCCACAAAAAAAGTAATAATCAACTCTAAGAAGAAGTTAACAAAATTGATAATCCAAAATTTAATGAAGTCAGGTATAAAAGAAGTTCCCATCGAAAGAGAAGAACTTTTTTCAGCTTTTAGTGCTAAAAAAATAGAAGGAATAATAGATGTAAATCAGCAAATTGAAGAATCTCTTTTAGATAGTTTATTAGAAAAAGGAATTCCTTTTGAAGTATTTTTCTCTGAAGAAGATGATGTGGGGCCTGTTATTAGTGAAACATTGAAAAAGGATAGAAAAAAGAGTCATGAAGAAGCATTGATAGAGATCTTTAAAAAATTAAGACCCTCAGAACCTCATAATTTAGAAAATGCAAGAACTTTATTCAATAATACCTTTTTTAATCCACAAAAATATGACATTTCAAGAATCGGAAAATTGAAGTTCAACATAAAATTGAGCGTTGGAACTCCCTTGGATAATAGAATTCTTTCACCCTCAGATTGGATTAGTATAGCAACTTATCTATTGAAACTGAAAAAAGGAATGGGGACCGTTGACGATATAGACCATTTGGGAAACAGAAGAATAAGATCTGTGGGAGAATTGGTTGAAAATGCATTTAGAATCGGCCTCTTAAGAATGGAAAAAGTTGTAAAAGAGAGAATGACAATGACATCTGAATTGTCCACTGCCATGCCCTATGACCTGATAAATTCAAAGCCAGTAATTGCAGCATTAAAGGAGTTCTTTGGAACAGGGGAATTATCTCAATTTCTGGATCAGACAAATCCCCTTTCCGAAATCACCCATAAAAGAAGATTATCGGCAATGGGACCTCAAGGACTGAGTAGAGAAAGAGCTGGATTTGAAGTTAGAGATGTCCATCCTACTCATTATGGTAGAATCTGCCCTATTGAGACCCCCGAAGGTCCGAGTATCGGATTAATTTCTTCCCTGAGTATTTATGGAAGAGTAAATGAATTCGGATTTATTGAGACGCCATATAAAAAAGTGGAGAATGGAAAAGTATTGAATCATTTCAAAATTCTTTCTCCTGGCAATTCAAGATTTAAAGTTGGTGATATACTCGAGGAATCTGAACTGTTAAGAGAAGAGGAAGAGCTCAAATTAAGAAGAAAGAAGATGTTTATTTCCGAACCTTATGTGTTTTATCTTACGGCATGGGAAGAGGAAGGATATATTATTGCCCAGGCAAATGCTCCTGTTGATGAAAAAGGAAATTTTACTAATGAATATGTTATTGCCCGGCAGGGTGGAAATTTTAAACTGGTACACAGAAATCAGGTAAATTTCATAGATCTTTCTCCCAAACAGGTAGTCTCCGTTGCTGCTTCATTAATTCCTTTCTTAGAGCATGACGATGCAAACAGGGCATTAATGGGCTCCAATATGCAGAGACAGGCTGTTCCCCTCGTTAAACCAGAGGCTCCATTAGTGGGGACAGGAATAGAGTATGAGGTAGCAAAAAATTCTGGGTCTGTTATTATTTGTAGAAGAAGTGGAATTGTTGAGAATGTAGATTCTCAAAGAATAATCGTAAAGGTATTCGAAAAAGATGGAGCAAATCCCAATGATATAGGAACAGATCTATATATTTTAACCAAGTTCAAGAGATCAAACCAAAATACATTGATTAATCAAAGGCCATTAGTCAAAAAGGGAGAAAAGGTTGAGGAAGGCCAGATATTAGCAGATGGCGCATGTACAGATAAAGGAGAGCTGGCTCTTGGAAGAAATGTCCTTGTGGCATTTATACCTTGGAGAGGATACAATTTTGAAGATGCAATAGTTATAAGCGAAAAATTAGTAAAAGAGGATTGTTACACCTCTATTCATATAATTGAACAGACTATCGAAGCAAGAGATACAAAGTTGGGTCCTGAGGAGATAACGAGGGATATTCCAAATGTAAAAGAAAAGATATTGAGAAATCTGGATGAGTTTGGAATTGTTCGAATAGGAGCCTATGTTAGACCAGGAGATATATTAGTGGGAAAAGTCGCTCCAAAGGGAGAAACACAGCTATCACCAGAGGAAAAGCTTTTAAAGGCTATTTTTGGAGAAAAAGCCTTAGATGTAAAAGATGAATCTTTATATTGTCCTCCTGGAGTAGAAGGTACTGTTGTTGATGTGAAAATATTCTCAAGAAGAGGGATTGACAAAGATGGAAGAACAAAAATTATAGAAGAAGAAGAAATTAACAGGATGAAAAGAAATTTAAATGACGAGATAAAAATTTTGCAGATTGAAAAAGCTAAGCAGATAAAAGAACTATTAAATAAAGAAAAACTTGCAAAAGATGTACAGATCGGAAAGAAGTCATTTAGGAAAGGTTCAATAATAAATGATGAATTATTGAATAGTGTAGACTTTATTCATTGGAAAAAGTTAAAAATCGAGGGACCAGAGAAGGAAAAGAAAATAAACGAAATTGAAACAAAATTTAACCGCCAGATTGACTCTATTAAATTAACTTGGGAAGAGAAAATTGATCAATTAAAAAAGGGGGATGAGCTTCCCCCAGGCGTTATCAAAATTATAAAAGTCTATATTGCGGTAAAAAGAAAGCTTTCTGAGGGAGATAAGATGGCCGGACGTCATGGAAACAAGGGAGTTATTGCCAAGATAGTCCCTGAAGAAGATATGCCCTTTTTACCAGATGGAACTCCTATTGAAGTTGTTTTAAATCCTCTGGGTGTTCCTTCAAGGATGAATGTGGGACAAATTCTTGAAACACATTTAGGATGGGCAGCTAAAGCCTTGGGTCTGTGGTTTTCCTCTCCAGTTTTTGAAGGCGCAGCGGAACATGAAATAAAAAACTATTTACAGAAAGCTTCTTTACCGAGTAATGGAAAATCCAGAGTTACAGATGGACTAACAGGAGAGCTTTTTGATCAGGAAATAACTGTAGGTTATATATATATGATGAAGTTATACCATCTTGTTGAAGACAAAATTCATGCAAGATCGACAGGTCCTTACTCGCTAATAACCCAACAACCCTTGGGAGGAAAAGCTCAATTTGGAGGACAGAGATTCGGAGAAATGGAAGTTTGGGCGTTAGAAGCTTACGGAGCAGCATATACCCTTCAGGAAATGCTCACAGTTAAATCTGATGATATCAGTGGAAGATGGAATATATATGATGCAATAGTAAAAGGAGATCTTGAGTTTTCTCCTGGACTCCCTGAATCTGTAAATGTTCTTATTAAAGAACTTCAGAGTCTTGCTGTAAATGTTGAATTGATTTCAGCAAAAAAGAAAGAAAAGGAATTCTGGGGAGTTCAAATTAAATAATTCAATTAAGGAGGTCTAGAGTGAGATTTGGAAAATTAGAATATAAATCAATGTCTATAATGGACTTTGATCAGATAAAAATAGGACTTGCTTCTCCTGAGCAAATAAGAAACTGGTCTCATGGAGAAGTAAGTAAACCAGAGACAATTAATTATAGAACTTTCAAGCCTGAGAAAGATGGCTTATTCTGCGCAAAGATATTTGGCCCTGTGAATGATTATGAATGTATATGTGGAAAATACAAAAGGCCTAAATATAAAGGAGTTATTTGCGAAAAATGCGGGGTGGAGGTTACTACTGCAAAGGTAAGAAGAGAAAGGATGGGCCATATTGAACTTGCATCTCCTATTGCTCATATCTGGTTTTTTAAAGGGTTGCCAAGCAGGGTAGGATTGATCTTAAATATTCCAAGTAAAGACATAGAAAAAATTGTATATTTTGAATCTTACATAGTAATTGATAAGGGAGATACACCTTTAAAGAAAAATCAAATTCTTTCCGAAGAAGAATATAAAGAAGCGAAAGTAAAATATGGGAATGCATTTAAGGCAATGATGGGAGCAGAAGCTTTATTAGAAATATTGAAAAGGATTGATGTTGAATTAGAATCCAAGAAACTTCGAGAAGCTATGAAAAAAGAGCTTTCCTCCCAGAAAAAACACAAATTAGCAAAAAGATTGGAAATAATGGAAGCATTTAAAAAATCTGGTAACAAGCCAGAGTATATGATTTTGCAAGTATTGCCTGTTCTTCCGCCTGATCTAAGGCCTTTAGTGCGTCTGGATGGAGGAAGATTTGCTACCTCGGATTTGAATGACCTTTATAGAAGAGTGATAAACAGAAACAATAGATTAAAAAGGTTGCTCGAAACAAGAGCTCCTGAGTTAATAATAAGAAATGAAAAGAGAATGCTTCAGGAAGCAGTAGATGCTTTATTTGACAATGGAAGAAGAGCAAGAGCTCATCTTGGGTCAAATGGAAGACCTCTAAAATCTCTTAGTGAATATTTAAAAGGTAAACAAGGAAGATTCAGACATAATTTATTGGGAAAAAGAGTAGATTATTCAGGGAGATCTGTCATAGTTGTTGGACCTGAACTTAAACTGCATCAATGCGGACTCCCAAAGAAAATGGCAATAGAGCTTTTCAAGCCATTTCTCTACAACCGTCTTGTTAGAGAAGGGGTAGTATCGTCAACTAAAGAAGCTAAATTATGGGTAGAACAGGAGCCTCCTGAAGTATGGGAGCATTTAGAAGAAATCGTGAAAGAACATCCTGTTTTATTAAATAGAGCACCAACCTTACATCGACTGGGAATTCAGGCATTTGAACCTGTATTGATTGATGGGAGAGCTATTAAAATTCATCCATTGGTTTGCACAGCATTCAATGCTGATTTTGATGGAGATCAAATGGCTGTCCATATTCCTTTGTCAGCAGAGGCTCAAATTGAAGCATCAGTATTAATGTTATCTTCTCACAATATTTTGTCCCCTGCCCATGGAAAGCCTTTAGCAGTACCAACCCAGGATATGATTCTTGGTTGCTATTATCTAACTTTAGAAAAAATGAATCAAAAAGGTGAGGGAAAGATTTTTGCTTCAAAAGAAGAGGCATTGTATACATATGAAATAGGGGAGATATCATTACATGCATCTATTAAAGTAGATATTCAACAACCCCTGATGGATCTATCAACATATTATGATAATCAGGACATTATTAACTGCCCTGTGAAGGAATACACTGGAGATCTTATAAACACAACTGTTGGAAGAATAATTTTAAATAGCTATATTCCTTCTGGACTTCCATTTATTAATGGTTTGCTAAAGAAAAAAGGCATTCAGAATCTAGTTTATTATACATACCTGATGAAAGGATTAGAACCAACTCTTAAAATGCTCGATGACCTTAAAGAATTAGGATTTTATTATGCAACAAAAGCAGGCTTTTCGATTGGAATTGAAGATATGGTTATTCCTGAGGAAAAGGATCAATTGATAAAGCAAGCACAAGAAGAGGTAAATCAAGTAGAAAAACAATACCTCGAGGGTTCTCTTTCCTCTGGTGAAAGATACAATAAAGTAGTGGGAATATGGGAGTCTGTTACAAATAAAATTGGAAACGTTATGTTCTCTCGAATCGAAAAAGAAAGCTGGGAAGGAAATTCTCTTAATTCTCTATTTATAATGGCAGACTCCGGAGCAAGGGGCTCAAAACAGCAGATTCAACAATTATCAGGGATTAGAGGACTGATGGCAAAACCATCCGGAGAAATTATAGAGACTCCAATTACTTCAAACTTAAGAGAAGGCTTATCAGTTCTTCAGTATTTCATATCCACCCATGGTGCCAGAAAAGGATTAGCGGATACTGCACTGAAAACCGCAAATTCTGGATATCTAACGAGAAAATTAGTCGATGTCTCCCATGATGTAATAGTTTCTGAATATGATTGTGGAACAATCGATGGGTTGTTTGTTTCTGCAATTGTTGAGAATGGAGAAATAATAGAACCTTTTGAAGATAGAATTATTGGAAGAACATCATTGGAAACGATAGTTGAGCCAGACACTGGAAAACTTATCGTAAATGCAAATGAGGAGATAACAGAAGAGATAGCGAATGAGATTATAAACTTGGGAATCGAAAGAGTTAAGATAAGGTCAGTTTTAACATGTGAATCGAAAAGAGGGGTCTGTCAGTTATGCTATGGAAGAAATATGGCTACAGGTAAATTGGTTGAATTGGGTGAAGCTGTAGGAATAATCGCAGCCCAATCAATCGGTGAACCTGGAACTCAGCTTACAATGCGTACATTTCATATAGGAGGAGTTGCGAGTAAAATCGGAGAACAATCAAGATTAATGGCAAAAAATGATGGAACAGTTAAATTTATTAATCTTTCTACTGTGAAAAACAAAGGAAATGACTTAGTTATTACAAACAGGAATGGTTATGTGGCTATAGTTGATGAGAAGGGAAAAGAAAAAGAACATTACCAAATTGTTTATGGGGCAAAACTTAAGGTTAACAACGGAGAAAAAATAAAGAAAAATCAGACATTTGTTGAATGGGATCCTTATACATCTTTAATTATCTCTGAAGTAAATGGAACTGTTGAATATAGAGATATCGATCCAGACATCACTGTTGAGGAGGAAAAAGATGAGCTTACTGGATTAATAACTCAGGTCATCATTGAATGGAAAGATGAAAAAAAGCAGCCCCAATTATGGATAAGAGATGGAAGTGGGAAAGTCCTTAAGAAATACCATATTCCTGTTGGAGCAAGGCTTAATGTTAAGGATAAAAGTCAGGTTTTTGCCGGTGATATTCTGGTAAAAATTCCGAGAAAGACAGCAAAGACCAAGGATATCACAGGTGGATTGCCGAGAGCAGTTGATTTATTCGAAGCAAGAGTACCTGACCCCAAAAAAATGCCATTAGCAGTTGTAACTGAGATAGATGGAAGAGTTAAAATACTGGGTATATCTAGGGGTTCAAGAAAAATAAAGATAATAAATGAAAATCAAACTGAAAAAGAGTATGCAATTCCAAAAGGAGCACATCTAAGGGTTCAAGAGGATGAAAAAGTTAAAGCAGGGGATCCACTGAATGAAGGAGCAATAAATCCCCATGATATTCTTAGAATTTTGGGTGAAAAAGCTTTAGCAGATTATCTATTGAAAGAAATACAAGAAGTTTATAGACTCCAAGGAGTTACTATTAATGACAAGCATATTGAAATAATAATTCGACAAATGATGAGATGGGTTATTGTAGAGGATGTTGGCGATACAAATTTTATCGTTGATGAAAGAGTGGATAGGTTTAAGTTTCAGGAAGAAAACGAGAAAGTAATTGCTAAGGGAGGGAAACCTGCAAAAGCAAGACCTATTTTGCTTGGAATTTCAAAAGCTGCACTAAGTAATGAAAGCTTTATTTCTGCAGCTTCTTTTCAGGAAACAACTCGTGTTCTCACCGATGCATCAATAAGTGGAAGAATAGATTTTCTTAAAGGTTTAAAAGAGAATGTAATAATGGGAAGATTAATTCCAGCAGGAACAGGATATCATTACTATAGAGCTGTAGAAGTTATGCATGAAGAAATAGAGGGTGAGAAAGAGGTATCTATAACAGAAAGAAGTGAAATTCAATAATATTATATTTTACAAGCCTTTGCTTGACATTAAGATTTTTTTTTGATATACTTTTAAAGCTTTAGAGGAGTTTCTCTCTTCTTAAAAAGCGTTTTTTTTAATAAAAGGAGGATTTTATTGCCAACTGTTAATCAACTTATAAAAAAAAGAAGGAAAAAAGTGGTATCAAAGAGTAAATCTCCTGCTCTTGACAGATCACCGCAAAAAAAAGGAGTCTGTGTTCGGGTTTTTACAACAACACCGAAAAAGCCAAATTCAGCCATAAGGAAAGTTGCACGAGTAAGACTTACAAATGGAATTGAAGTAACTGCATATATTCCTGGTATTGGACATACACTTCAAGAGCATTCGCAGGTTCTTATAAGAGGAGGAAGAGTAAAGGATCTTCCAGGTGTAAGATACCACATTATAAGAGGAGCATTGGATACTCAGGGGGTTCAGGAGAGAATGAAGGGAAGATCTAAATATGGAACAAAGAAACCGAAGAAGAAGGTTATATCTGAGGAATAGAAGGAAGGGTATTTAGTGCCAAGAAGAGGAAAAGTCAAAAAGATAAAAATAGCTCCTGACCCTTATTATAATTCTCATCAGATGACAAAGGTTATTAACGTGGTTATGAAAAAAGGGAAAAAGTCGATTTCTCAGAATATAGTTTACAATGCTTTAAAAATAATAAAAGAAAAAACTAAAGAAGATCCCCTAAAAATATTGAATAAAGCTATTGAAAATACCAGGCCCCTGTTAGAAACAAAATCAAGAAGGGTTGGTGGAGCTACATATCAGGTTCCTGTTGATGTGCCTCTTGGAAGAGGAAACTCTCTGGCCATAAGGTGGATAGTTAAATTTGCAAGAGAGAGGGCAGGAAAATCTATGGAGGAAAAAATCGCATCTGAAATTATTGATGCTTCACAATATAGAGGTGGAGCTATTAAGAAAAAAGAGGATACTCATAAAATAGCTGAAAGCAACAGAGCATTTGCCCATTACAGGTGGTAAAAAAGGAGTAATAGGTTGCCAAGAATAGTACTATTAGAAAAAATAAGAAACATAGGAATAATGGCTCATATAGATGCAGGAAAAACCACAACCACTGAGAGAATTCTTTACTATACGGGAATAACTTACAAAATGGGAGAAGTTGATGAGGGAACGGCAGTTATGGACTGGATGAAACAGGAACAGGAGAGGGGAATCACAATAACTTCAGCTGCTACAACCTGTTTCTGGAAAGACTATAGAATAAACATTATCGATACTCCAGGGCATGTAGATTTTACTGCAGAGGTGGAAAGATCTCTAAGGGTATTGGATGGAGCAATAATAATATTCTGTGGTGTAGGTGGAGTGGAACCTCAATCGGAGACTGTTTGGGTTCAGGCTAACAAATATAAAATTCCCAGAATAGCATACATTAATAAATTGGACAGAATAGGTGCAAATTTTTTTAGGATTATCAAGGAGATAAAAAATAAACTTGGAGCTAATCCTATAATTATAAATATTCCTATAGGCGAAGAGGAGAAATTTCAAGGAGTTATTGATTTAATTAGCATGAAAGCATTTATATATGATAGTGATCTGTTAGGCGCAAAATATAATGTAAAAGATATACCTGATGGATATAAAGAAATTGCAAAAAAATACCGAGAAGATCTGATAGAGAAATTGGCTGAAAAAGATGATTCAATTCTTGAAAAGTTTCTTTCTGGAAGAGAAATTGAAACCCAGAGCATTAAAGAAGCTATAAGAAGGTTAACCATAAATTTGAAGTTATTACCTGTCGTAGGTGGTGCTTCATTTAAAAATAAAGGAGTCCAGCCTTTACTCGATGCAGTAGTTGATTATCTTCCTTCTCCTTTGGATATTCCTGCCGTGAGAGGGATTAACCTGAATACAGGAAAAATAGAAGAAAGAATTACATCCGACGATGAGAAGTTCGCAGCTTTGATATTCAAGATAATGACAGACCCATATGTGGGACACCTTGCTTTCTTTAGAGTGTATTCTGGACATTTATCATCCAGTTCCTATGTATACAATTCAGTAAAACAAAAAAGTGAGAGGATCTCAAGGATTTTGAAAATGCATGCTAATAAAAGAGAGGAAATCAAAGAAGTATACGCAGGGGATATAGCTGCAACAGTAGGTTTAAAAAATGTCTCTACAGGTGATACACTCTGTGATGTATCAGCTCCAATTGTGCTTGAATCAATAAAATTTCCAGAACCAGTTATCTCAATCTCAGTTGAGCCGAAAACAAAGGAAGATCATGAAAGATTAGCAAATGCCTTACAAAAGCTATCCCAAGAAGATCCCACATTAAAAGTCTATAAAGATCCAAATACAGGGCAGACTCTTATATCAGGAATGGGAGAATTACATTTAGAAGTAATAATAGATCGGATGCATCGAGAATTTAATGTTGCAACCAATCTCGGAAAGCCTCAAGTAGCTTTTAAAGAAACAATTACAATTAGTTCATCCGGTGAAGGAAAATATATAAGACAGACTGGTGGAAGAGGTCAATATGGTCATGTAAAATTAATTATTGAGCCTTTAGAAAGAGGAAAAGGATTTGAATTCGCAAATCAAATAAAAGGTGGAACCATTCCCAGTGAATTTATACCATCAATTCAAACAGGCATAAGAGAAACTTTAGATATAGGAATTTTGGCCGGATATCCCATTACCGATGTAAGAGCTATTTTAATTGATGGTACTTATCATGAGGTTGATTCATCTGATATAGCCTTCAAAATTGCGGGTTCTTTAGCATTCAAAGATGCTTTCCAAAGAGCAAATCCCATAATTCTGGAGCCAATGATGAAATTAGAGATAATTTTTCCTGAAGAATATATAGGGGAGATAGTGGCAGACTTGAATTCACGAAGGGGCAGGGTTGAAGGAATGGATATGAAAGGCAACTTCAGAGAAATAACTGCATTGGTTCCCCTGTCTGAAATGTTCGGATATGCTACAATCTTGAGAACTCTCACGCAGGGAAGAGGGAACTTTTCAATGGAGTTTTGGAAATATATAGAAATTCCTGATGTTATTAAAGATCAGATTTTAAGGAAGTCTGAAGGAGTTATTTTGAGAAATTTATAGGAGGAAAATAAATGGCAAAGGAAAAATTTGAGAGATTAAAACCCCATCTAAACATAGGAACGATAGGCCATGTAGACCATGGAAAAACCACCCTTACATCAGCCATAACAAAGGTTTTAAACAAGTTAAACCCAAAGATAGTCTACAGAGATTTCTGGTCAATCGATAATGCACCTGAGGAAAAAGAAAGAGGCATAACAATACAGATAGCCCATGTGGAGTATGAGACCCAAAATCGTCATTATGCCCACATAGACTGTCCTGGCCATGCAGATTACATAAAGAACATGATCACAGGAGCAGCTCAGATGGATGGGGCAATACTGGTTGTATCAGCTGCAGATGGTCCAATGCCACAGACCCGTGAGCACATACTTTTAGCTCGCCAGGTGAATGTTCCTTACATAGTGGTCTACCTCAACAAGGTAGACATGGTGGATGACCCTGAGATATTAGATCTTGTGGAACTTGAGGTGAGAGAGCTTCTAAAAAAATATGGATTTCCAGGAGATGAAATTCCTGTTGTGAGAGGCTCAGCCCTTAAGGCTATGGAAAGTGATGGAGACCCTTCAAAACCTGAAAACAGAAGTATCCTTGAGTTGATGGATGTGGTTGATAGATACATCCCCATACCTGAGAGACTCATAGATATGCCATTTCTCATGCCCATAGAGGATATATTCTCAATCTCAGGAAGAGGTACTGTGGTTACAGGAAGGGTGGAGAGAGGAAGAATAAAACTTGGAGAAGAGGTGGAGATAGTGGGAATAAGACCCACGCTCAGAAGAGTTGTCACAGGAGTTGAGATGTTCAGAAAAATACTCGATGAGGGAATAGCAGGAGATAACATAGGGGTGCTCCTCCGAGGCACAGAGAAAACAGAGGTCATGAGAGGTATGGTACTTGCAAAACCAGGTTCTATAACTCCCCATACAAAATTTAAAGCAGAAGTCTATGTCTTAAAGAAAGAAGAAGGAGGAAGACACACTCCTTTCTTCACAGGCTACAGACCCCAGTTCTACTTCAGAACCACAGATGTCACAGGAACAGTTAAACTCCCTTCTGGAGTAGAGATGGTAATGCCAGGAGATAATGTAAATTTGGAGATAGAACTCATAACACCAATAGCAATGGAGAAAGGGTTGAGGTTTGCCATAAGGGAAGGAGGAAAAACTGTAGGAGCAGGTTCTGTTACAGATATCGTTGAGTGAGGAATATTAAGAATGAAAAATGATACGGCACAAGGGGAGATTTAAATGCAGAAAATAAAGATTAAATTAATGGCTTTCGATTACAGAGTGCTTGACAAATCAGCTGGAGAAATTGCTGTTAAAGCAAGAAGGACAGGTGCTAAAGTCTCAGGCCCTATTCCTTTACCCACAAAAATAGAAAGATTTTGTGTTCTTCGTTCTCCCCATGTGGATAAAAAATCAAGAGAACATTTTGAAATAAGAACTCATAAAAGATTAATTTATATAAATGAATATAATGAAAAGACTATAGATGAGTTAAGAAATTTGGAATTACCTGCAGGAATACATGTGGATGTTAAATCAGAATAGTATGTTTTTATCTCAATTGGTAAAAGAAAATTAAAATGATAGAAGGATTGATAGGAAAAAAAATTGGAATGACCCAGCTATGGAACGAGAAGGGAGAAGCACTTCCAGTTACTATATTAAAAGCAGGTCCATGTGTAGTCGTGCAAAAAAAATACACTCAAAAAGATGGGTACAATGCGGTTCAATTGAGTTTGGTCGAAGAGAAGCCCCCAAAGAAAATTATAAAGCCAATTCTGGGTCATTTTACGAAAGCAAATGGTCCACCTTCGAAAGTTCTGAGAGAATTTCGGTATGCCAAAGATGAGAGAGAGCCCCAGATCGGAGATAAAATTTTAGTTGATATTTTTGAAAATGAGGAAAGAGTGAATGTAACTGGGGTGAGTAAAGGAAAGGGATTTGCTGGAGTCGTAAAAAGATGGCATTTCAAAGGAGGCCCTGCATCTCATGGTTCTATGTTCCACAGAAGGCCAGGCTCAATAGGAGCGTCCTCTTTTCCTTCAAGAGTATTTAAAGGACAGAGAATGCCAGGAAGAATGGGCCACCACAGAGTTACGGTCAAAAATTTAAAAATTATTAAAATAGATGTAGAAAATGATATTTTAGTTATTAAAGGAGCAGTGTCAGGATCAAAAGGAAGTATATGTCTGATTAAAAAAGCATCGTTTATGAAGGAATAAAAAAAAATATGAAATTGCCTGTTATAAATTTAGAATATAAGAAAATAAAAGAAATAAATCTGCCAGATACCTTCTTTTCTTATCCGAGAAAAGAACATTTAGTGTGGGAAGAAATAAGGAGTTATCTTTCAAGAAAAAGACGTGGCACTGCTTGTACCAAAACAAGAGGAGAAGTTTCGGGAAGCGGAAAAAAGCCATGGAGGCAGAAAAAAACAGGAAGAGCGAGGGTTGGAAGTATTCGATCTCCATTGTGGAGAAAGGGAGGAACAGTGTTTGGTCCAAAGCCAAGAGATTATAGTTACTGGCTTCCAAAAAAGGCAAGAAGAAATGCAATAAAATCCGTTCTATCCGATAAAAAACAGAATAATAAGTTATTGATAATCGAAAATCTTGAATTGAAATCACCTAAAACAAAAGAGGCCTTAGAGACAATCAAAAAATTAAAAATAGAGAATGGACTGTTTGTAGATGAAAAAGATAATAAGAATTTAATCCTTGCTATGAGAAACCTTCCTGATTTTAAGGCAATTTATACAAATAATATTAATCTTTTTGATATTCTCAGATACGAATGGATTGTGATTTCAGAAAGGGCTTTGAATAGATTAATAGGAGTTTATCAATGAAAAAAGATCCAACTGAGATAATAATTAGACCTATAATCTCTGAGAAATCAACATTGTTAAAGGAAAAAAATAGGGTTCTATGTTTTAAAGTTAATGGAGATGCCAATAAAATAGAAATAAAAAGAGCAGTAGAAGATTTGTTCAGGGTAAGGGTGGAAAATGTAAGAATAGAAAATGTATTAGGAAAAATTAAAAGATGGGGAAGATATTCAGGGAAAAGACCTGATTGGAAAAAAGCGTATGTAAAGTTGAAAGAGGGAGAAAAAATGGTTGAATTTGTTGAAGGTGTATAAATTCAATGATCATAAGGATATAAAAAATGGGGATAAAAGTTTATAATCCAGCAACTCCGGGGTTAAGAGGAAGAACAGGATTTATCTTTGAAGAAATCACTAAAGATGAACCCTATAAAGCTCTGGTTAAACCACTAAAGAAGTCAGGGGGGAGGAATAATAAAGGAAGAATTACAATCAGGTTCAGAGGTGGTGGTCATAAAAGAGCATACAGAACTATCGATTTCAAAAGAGATAAGATTGATGTCCCTGGAATTGTGGAATCGATTGAATATGATCCAAACAGATCATCAAGAATTGCACTGATAAAATATTTAGATGGAGAAAGAAGGTATATGTTATGTCCAGAAGGATTAAAGATAGGTTCAACAGTTATTGCCTCTGAAAAAGAAACCGATATTTTGCCAGGAAATTGTTTGCCTTTAAGATATATACCTGTAGGAACTATAATACATAACATTGAATTAAGACCTGGAAAGGGTGGTCAGATTGGAAGAAGCGCTGGCGCTGGAGCACAAATTTTGGCAAAAGAAGGAAATTATGCCCAATTGAAATTGCCCTCCAACGAAATGAGGAAGATTCATATTGATTGTAAAGCAACTGTAGGCCAGGTGGGAAACTTAGACCATGAGAACATATCAATAGGAAAGGCGGGAAGAAAAAGATGGTTTGGAAGGAGACCTCATGTAAGAGGAACAGCTATGAACCCTGTGGACCATCCTCATGGAGGAGGAGAAGGAAGAACCAAGGGAGGAAGAAATCCTGTTACGCCATGGGGTAAACCGACAAAGGGATATAAGACTCGTAGAAACAAAAGAACGAAGAAATTCATAATAAGAAGATAAATGAAATAGGGGAGCACTTAAAATGGGAAGGTCAACCAAAAAAGGAGTATTTATCGATAAGAAACTCCTTGAAAAGATGATGAAGATTAAGACCCAAAAAAAGAAAGAAATAATCAAAACCTGGTCCAGGGATTCCACCATCATTCCAGAGATGGTTGGGTTGACTTTAGCTGTTTATAATGGAAAGAAGTTCATTCCAGTATATATAACCGAAAATATGGTGGGTCATAAATTGGGAGAATTTTCTCCTACCCGAACTTTTAAAGGTCATACCTCAAAAAGTGAAAAGGCAGCTAAATTAAAAGGATAGGAGATTAATTGAAAAATGGCAGAGAATAAATCAATTTCATTTGCGATAGGTAGATTTCACAGAATATCAGCTCAAAAATGTAGACTTGTCATAGATGAGATTAGAGGAAAAAATGTAGGAGAAGCATTGACTATATTATCTTTTTCGAAAAAGAGAAAAGCTTCTAAAATGATAGAAAAGGTTCTCAAGTCTGCAATTGCAAATGCCCAGAATAAATTTCCTTCAGTTAATGTGGACAATCTTTATATACAAAAATGCTATGTTAATGATGGGCCAAGTCTTAAGAGAATCAGACCAGCTCCAATGGGAAGAGCTTACAGAATATTAAGAAGATTCAGTCATATTTGCATCCATCTCAATGAAAGGACATAGAGGAGGAAAGTTTGGGACAGAAAGCACATCCATTTGGTTTCCGAATAGGTTTTAATAAAAGTTGGAGTTCAAAATGGTTTTCAAAGGGAAAGGATTACGCAAGAAATGTCCATGAAGACTTATACATTAAAAAGGGAATAATGAAGAGATATTCTCATGCCCAGATTACTGCAGTAGAAATTGAAAGAATAGAAAATTTAATAAGAATTATAATTTATACAGCAAGACCAGGAATAATAATAGGAAGAGGAGGTAAAGAAAGAGAGAAAATAAAAGAAGAGTTGGAAAAATACACTGGAAAAGAAGTTTCTATAGATATTCATGAAATTAACAAGCCAGAATTGGTATCAAAATTAGTAGCTGAAGGGATTGCTCTTCAGCTCGAGAAAAGAGTGGCATACAGAAGAGTAATGAAAAAAGCAGTTGATTCTGCTCTTCGTGAAGGAGCAAAAGGAATAAAAGTTATGTGTTCAGGGAGGATTGGAGGGGCAGAAATTGCCCGTTCTGAATGGTATCTGATTGGGAGATTACCACTTCAAACACTTAAAGCAGACATTGATTATGGTTTTTGTGAAGCTTTTACCACATATGGACAGATAGGAATAAAAATATGGATCTACAAGGGAGATGTTGATAAAGAAAAGATTGTAAAAACTCCGCAGATAGAGGAAGAGTTGAAAGAATAGAGAAATAAAAATGTTAATGCCGAAAAAAGTAAAATACAGAAAAATCCAAAGAGGGAGAAGGAAGGGTAGAGCATCCCAAGGAAATGCCCTTTCTTTTGGTGAGTATGGACTTCAGGCTTTAGAACCATGCTGGCTGACTGCTCGGCAGATAGAGGCTGGAAGAATTGCTATAACAAGGTTTATCAAGAAAGGAGGAAAGCTCTGGATAAGAGTTTTCCCATGGAAATCAGTTACGAAAAAGCCAACCGAAACAAGAATGGGAAAAGGGAAAGGAGATATTGAGATGTGGGTTGATGTAGTAAGACCAGGGAAAATAATATATGAGATGGAAGGTGTTTCTGAAGAGGTTGCAAAGGAAGCTCTCAGGCTTGCCTCCCATAAACTACCAATAAAAACAAGGTTTATCTCGAGATGTGAAATTGGAAAATAAAAAATGAGAGTCAATGACTTAAGAGAATTTTCCAGCGAAGAACTTATTAATAAATATAAAGAGTTAAAAGACCAGTTGTTTAAATTACGTGTTCAAAAAACGATTGGACAGCTTGAGAATCCAATGAAAATTAGAGAAATTAAAAGAACCATCGCGAGAATTTTGACAATTCTAAATGAAAGAGAGAAGGGAATCGATCAAAAATGAAGAGAAAGAAACAGATAAAAGTTGGAACAGTTATTTCAAGAAGTGGAGATAAAAGCGTAGTAGTATTGGTTGAGAAACCATATAGCCACCCTCTTTATAAAAAAATTATAAACAGAAGATCTAAGTTTATGGCTCACGATGAGTTAAATCAATGTAATATTGGAGATAAAATAAGATTAGTTGAAAGCAGACCTCTGAGCAGGAGAAAAAGATGGAGAGTGGTAGAAATATTGGAAAAAAATAAGGGATTAAAAGAAGGAATCCAGTAATGATTCAGATGCGAACAATTTTAAACGTAGCTGATAATTCAGGAGTTAAAAGAATTATGTGTATTCATCCCGTAGGAGGTGGAACAGGAAGATTGGCAGCGATCGGCGATATAGTTTCTGCTTCGGTAAAAGAAGCAGAGCCAGACAGTAAAATAAAGAAAGGAAGCATTGTAAAGGCAGTAATTGTAAGAACTAAAAAAGAATTGAGAAGAAAAGATGGTTCGTACATAAGGTTTGATGATAATGCTGCAGTTGTTATCGATAAAACAGGTGAACCTGTTGGAACTAGAGTGTTTGGCCCTGTTGCAAGAGAATTAAGAGAAAAAAAATTTATGAAAATCATTTCCTTATCTCCTGAGGTTTTATAAGGAGAACTATATTGAAGATAAGAAAGAGTGATTATGTTGTCGTAATAAAAGGGAAGGATAAAGGTAAAAAAGGAAAAGTCCTTAAGGTCCTTACTGATAAAAATAGAGTAATCGTGGAAAGAATTAGACTGTTAAAAGAATATATCAGACCAAACCCATCCAAGAACATTCAGGGAGGAATAGTAGAAAAAGAAGCATCGATTAGTGCATCAGATGTTATGATATATTGTTCCAACTGTGAACAAGGAGTAAGAATTGGCATAAAAATTATCGATAAAAATACAAAAATAAGGGTTTGTAAAAAATGTGGTTCGAATTTTGATTAAGGATATATTGTGAAGAGCAGATTGAGTATTAAATATAAAGAAGAAGTAATTCCACAAATGATGAAAGATTTTAACTATAAGAACATCATGCAAGTTCCAAAACTGGAGAAAATTGTAATAAATGTTGGTGTTGGAGAAGCTACTCAAAACATTAAGGCTCTGGACAATGCTGTTAGAGACATCAGTTTGATCACAGGACAGAGGCCGGTAATAAAAAGAGCAAAAAAATCAATTTCAGCATTTAAACTAAGAAAGGGTCAGGCAATAGCCTGTATGGTAACTTTGCGTGGCGAAAAGATGTACGAATTCTTTGATAGATTTGTTAATGCGTGTCTTCCTCGAGTGAGAGATTTTAAAGGTGTATCCCAAAAATCTTTTGATGGAAGAGGGAATTATTCAATCGGTATTAAAGATCAGTTGATCTTTCCTGAGATTGATTACACAAAAGTTGACAAAACCAGAGGTATGACTGTAACTTTTGATACTAATGCAGACACCAATAAAGAGGCATATTCTCTTCTTAAGTATTTAGGTATGCCTTTTTCAGAATAGGAGAGAAAAAAATGGCAAGAATAGCGTCTCTTGCAAAAAATAAAAAAGAAAGATTAAAATTTACTACCCGAATAAGAAATAGATGTAGGATATGTGGGAGACCAAGAGGTTATATAAGAAAATTTGAAATGTGCAGATTGTGTTTAAGAGAGCTGGCGCTCAAGGGTGAAATTCCTGGTGTTATGAAAGCATCCTGGTAAGGAGGAAAGATGAGTTTATCAGATCCGATTGCGGACATGCTGACGAGAATAAGAAATGCAATTCTTGTATATAAAAAAGAAGTCGAAATTCCTTCCTCCCATATAAAGATAGAGATAGCGAAAATTCTTAAAGAAGAGGGTTATATTGATAATTTTAAAGTTGAAGAAGATAAAAAACAGGAAATGTTAAGGATTTATCTGAAGTGGTTGAATAAAAAAGAGAATGTCATAAATGGACTGAAAAGAGTATCAAAACCCGGCTGTAGGATATATTGTTCAAATGATAAAATTCCAAGAGTACTCGACGGCATAGGCATTGCGATAATTTCCACCTCTGAAGGGATTTTAACTGATAAAAAATGCAGAGAAAAGGGAATCGGAGGAGAGATAATCTGTTATATTTGGTGAGAAAATAAAATGTCAAGACTTGGAAGAAAACCAATTGAAATTCCAGAAAAAGTAAATGTAATAATATCCAACGGAGAGGTTTTAGTAGAAGGTCCGAAAGGAAAGATAAATTTAAAAATTCTTAAGGGAATTCAAGTCAAAATAGAAAATTCAAAAGTATTCATAAATAGAGAAGGAGAACAGAAACAGATAAAAGCAAATCATGGAACAATGTGGAGTCTTCTCAGAAATGCAATAACTGGAGTGGTGAATAGTTTCAAAAAACAACTTGAAATTGAAGGAGTTGGATATAAGGCCCAGATCGAAGGAAAGAAATTGTTGTTATTCCTGGGTTTTTCGAAACCAATTGAATATTCCATTCCCGAAGGAATCAATGTATCAGTATCTCAAAACATTGAAAGAAAATTCATTATAACAGTCGAGGGAATCAATAAAGAAAAAGTAGGCCAGGTTTCAGCAATCATAAGAGGGTTTAGGAAACCAGATCCTTATAAATTGAAAGGAATAAGATATGTGGGTGAAAAACTAAAGAAGAAAGAAAGGAAAGCAGCTGCGAGGTAATTTTATGATTAAAGATAAATGCAAAGAAAAAAAGAGGTTAAGAGAGAAGAGAATAAAACGTATAAAAAAGAGCATTCCTAAAAGTCAAGATAGACTGAGGTTGGTTGTATTTAAGAGTAATAAATATTTATACATTCAAGCAATAAATGATTTAGATGGTAATGTTTTAACCTCAGCCTCTACATTAGAAAAGCAATTCAGGAAAAAATACCAAAGCTTTAAAAATATAGAAATTGCAAAAAAATTGGGTGAATTGATAGGCGAAAGACTTCTAAAAAAAAATATAAAAAAAGTTCTTTTTGATAGAAGAGGATATCCATACCATGGAAGAATAAAAGCTATTGCTGAAGGTGCAAGGGAAAAAGGGTTAGAATTTTAAAAGGAGGCAATGTGGAAGAAATAGAAATTCATGATGAAAATTTAAAAGACCAGGTAATCTCGATAAGAAGAGTTTCTAAGGTTGTCAAGGGTGGTAAAAATTTAAGCTTTTCTGCCCTTGTGGCAGTGGGTGATGGGCAGGGACATATAGGGATCGGAAAAGGCAAAGCAAGAGAAGTGCCCATAGCGATAAAAAAAGCAATAGAAAATGCAAAAAAGAGCTTGATTGAAATCCCCCTCGTGGAAAATACAATCCCGCACATGGTTATTGGAGAATTCGGAGCTGGAAAAGTGATTTTAAGACCTGCTTCAAAGGGAACTGGTGTAATAGCAGGGGGAGCCATTAGAACAATTCTGCAACTCGCAGGGGTCAAGGATATCCTTACAAAAGCAATCAGGAGCAAAAATCCTTTTACTGTAGCTCATGCTACTACAAAAGCTCTCAGAAATTTAAAAGATGCTCAGGCTGTTGCAAAAGCAAGAGGAAAAGATATAAAGGAAAGTCTCGGGTAAGTATGAAAAAAAAATTAAAAATAAAGCTTATCAAAAGCTTCATTGGATATTCAGAAAGGCAAAGAAGGGTGCTTAAAGGACTGGGCCTAAGAAAAATTAATGACGAGGTTATGAGAGAAGATACTCCTTCAATAAGAGGTATGATTAAGAAAGTTTCTCATTTATTGGAGATTAAGGAGGAATAAATATGGATTTAGCTTTTCTCAAACCAGAAAACCATTCTATCAAGAAAAGAAAAAGAGTGGGTAGAGGCCCGGGTTCAGGACATGGCAGAACTTCCGGAAGGGGAACAAAGGGCCAAAAGTCAATAGCTGGATATTCAAGGAAAAGAAGATTTGAAGGTGGTCAGATGCCTCTTCATAGAAGAATTCCAAAAAGGGGCTTTACAAATATATTTAAGAAAGAATGGCAGATAATTAATTTGGATAGATTATCTAAATTAGGCCTACAGGAGATAAACCACAAAATTTTGTACGAAAAAGGAGTTATAAAAAAACCAGATGTTCTGATAAAAATATTGGGAGATGGTGAAATAAAGAGAAAGATAACTGTTTATGCAAATAATTTTAGCAAAAATGCCTTAAAAAAAATAAAAAAGGCAGGAGGAAAAGCAATAATAATTTAAGGTGAAAAGTTGATAAAAGCTATTAGGAATATACTTTCCATACCTGATTTGAGGAAAAGAGTATTTTTTACTCTTGCGATGCTTGCGGTCTACAGGATAGGAGCCCAGATTCCAAATCCTGGAATAAATTCAGAAGCCCTTCTTGAATTTTTTGAGCAAGCAAAAGGAACATTTTTAGGATTTGTAGACCTCTTTTCCGGAAGGAATATGTCAAGAATGACCATATTCGCATTAGGAATAATGCCATACATAAGTGCATCAATTATTTTGCAATTATTAACAGTGGTATGGCCTTATTTAGAAAGGCTATCAAAGGAAGGCGAATTAGGAAGAAAGAAAATCACTCAGTATACAAGATATGGAACAGTATTAATTTCAATAATCCAGTCAACAGGAATTGCCTTAGGATTGGAAAGAATGACCTCACCAACAAGAGTTCCCATTGTGCCAGATCCTGGATTTAAATTTGTTCTAATGACTGTATTAACTCTGACTGCTGGAACTATATTTATCATGTGGCTTGGAGAGCAGATTTCTGAAAGAGGAATTGGAAATGGAATTTCATTAATAATATTTGCTGGAATAGTGGTTGGATTTCCAACAGGCGTAGAAAGTGTAGTAGGTAGTCTAAGAATAGGAAATATGTCTCCTCTAACTTTTATATTTCTGCTGATCTTGATGATATCCGTAATTGCGATAATTGTACTTGTAGAAAGAGCTCAGAGAAGAATTCCGATTCAGTATGCAAGGAGAATAGTGGGAAGAAAAGTAATGGGAGGACAGAGTACCCATCTTCCTTTGAGGGTGAATACTGGAGGTGTAATTCCGATAATCTTTGCTTCATCAATAATTACATTTCCTGCCACGGTTGCAGGATTTATTAAAAATCCAATAACTCAATCAATTGCCAGACAATTAGGATGGGGAATGCCCCTTTACAATCTTTTATACATTGCATCAATTATCTTTTTTACTTATTTCTATGTTTCAATAATATTTAATCCGATGGACGTGGCTGATAATATTCGAAAATACGGAGGTTTTATCCCGGGGATAAGACCAGGCAAACTCACAGCGGACTACATCGATGGAATCTTGTCAAGAATAACACTTGTCGGTGCCCTCTATCTCGCTGCAGTTGCCATCCTTCCTGAATTTTTAATGACGGGTTTCAAAGTTGGCACAATTCCAGGCATAGGTGACTTTTTAGAGGCAAACTTTCCAAAATGGTTTACTCAAGGCTTAAATATTGAATTCTATTTTGGAGGAACTTCAATTCTTATAGTTGTTGGAGTCGCAATGGATACGCTCCAGCAGATCGAGGCACAGCTCGTTATGAGACATTATGATGGATTCCTTGGTAAGACAAGAATAAGAGGGAGGAGAGGTTGAGAATTATTTTTTTGGGTCCACCTGGATCGGGAAAAGGAACTCAAGCTGAACTTCTTGCAAAAGAATATAAAATTCCAAAATTTTCTGTGGGAGATATATTAAGAGAAGAAGTTAATAAAAAAACACCATTGGGATTAAAAGCAAAGGAAAAAATGGAAAGAGGTGAACTCGTGGATGATGAACTTATAATTGAACTTGTAAAAAATAGAGTTGAAAATAATGAATGTGTTGAAGGATATATTTTGGATGGATTTCCAAGAAATATGAACCAGGCATTATCATTGAATTCAATTCCCTACAAAGATCCTGAAATCGTAATAAATCTCATTATTGATAGAGAGAAATTGATAAAACGATTATCTTCTCGAAGGGTTTGCCCTAATTGCGGAGTCACCTATAATTTAATAACAAATCCTCCAATCAAAAACAATAAATGTGATGAATGTGGAAATTATTTAATCCAGAGAGAAGATGACAAAGAAGAAGTTATAAGGAAAAGATATGAAATATGGGAAGAAAATAATTTGAGAATGCAAGAATATTTTTCCTATAAGAAAAAATTATGGAATGTGGATGGAAATAGAGAAATAGAGATGATTTTTAGTGAAATTTGTAGTAAAATAAAAAATCTGACCCATGATAATCTGTAAGTCAAGAGATGAAATTGAGAAAATGAAAAAAGCAAACAAAACAGTTTCCATTGTTTTGAATGAACTCAAAAATATGATAAAACCCGGAGTTTCTGTAGAGCTGCTCGATAAGGTTGCTGAGGAGATGATAAGGAAAATGGGTGGAATACCTGCTTTTAAAGGTTATAAACCATCTAAGTTTGCTAAGAAAGAGTATCCTTATACAATATGCACTTCTATAAATGAAGAAATCGTTCATGGTATGCCGGTTAAGAGAATTTTAAAGGAAGGTCAAATCATTTCAATAGATCTTGGAGTAAGAGTAGATGGATATTATGGAGATGCGGCAATTACAGTTCCTGTGGGAAAAATTTCAGATGAAGCAGAAAGACTGATTAGGGTAACGGAAAATGCACTTTTTCTTGCAATAGAAGAAGTTAGAGTAGGGAATAGGATATCTGATATTTCCTATACAATTCAAAGTTATGTGGAATCAAACGGATTCTCTGTAATAAGAGATTTTGTAGGGCATGGAATAGGATCCTCATTGCATGAGGAGCCACAGATCCCAAATTTTGGGCAGCCAGGTCAAGGAATTAGAATAAAAGAGGGAATGACTTTTGCAATAGAACCAATGGTTTCAATGGGCTCTTATGAGGTGGAAATACTTGAGGATAGCTGGACTGCTGTTACAAAAGACCGAAGCTTCGCAGCTCACTTTGAACATACTGTAGCAGTCTTTTCTGACGGACCAGAAATCCTTAGTCTCTTTAACTCCTCAAAAAATTAGGTAAAAAATGCCAAAAGAAGAAGCTATTGAAGTTGTAGGAGTGGTGATTGAAACACTGCCGAATAGTATGTTTAGAGTAGAACTTGAGAATAAACATCAGGTAATAGCTCATATTTCGGGAAAAATGAGAAAGAATTTTATAAGAATTCTTCCTGGAGATAAGATACTTGTTGAATTATCTCCTTATGATCTTTCAAGAGGAAGAATTGTTTACAGATTTAAATAAGTTCTCTAAAGGGAGAAGATTTAATAGTGAAAGTGAGAGCATCAGTAAAGAAAATATGTAATAAATGCAAGATAGTTAAGAGAAAAGGAATCGTGAGAGTTATCTGTGAAAATCCAAAACATAAGCAGAGACAGGGATAAGGAGGTAAAGATTGGCAAGAATCGCTGGAATTGAATTACCATCAAATAAAAGAATTGAAATTGGATTGACATACATTTTTGGCATCGGAAGATCCAAATCGAATAAAATACTGAACAAAGCTAATGTAGATAGAGATAAAAAAGTAAAAGACTTAACAGAAGAAGAAATTAACCGAATCAGAAGAATAATCGAAAAGGAAGAGAAAGTTGAGGGAGACCTAAAGAAAGAGATTAGCATAAACATCAAGAGACTTGAAGAAATTGGATGTTATAGAGGATTAAGGCATAAAAGAAGGATGCCAGTAAGAGGCCAGAGAACAAGATCAAATGCAAGAACCCGCAAGGGTCCAAGAGGAGCATTAATAAAAAAGAAAAAGTCGTCTCCCAAATAATTATGCAAGGAGATTAAGTAAATGGTAGAAAGAAAAGGAAAAACAAGAGTAATAAGAAAAAAGGAAAAGAAACATGTAGCATATGGAATTGCTCATATATTAGCAACATTTAATAATACAATCATTACTATCGCTGATCAAAAAGGAAATACCATATGTTGGGCTTCTTCTGGCACAGCGGGTTTTAAGGGAGCTCGAAAAGGAACACCTTTTGCAGCCCAGCTTGCCGCTCAAAAAGTTGCACAGGAAGCAAAAGAATTAGGCATAAGACATGTAGATGTAAAAATAAAAGGCCCTGGAGCTGGAAGAGAATCAGCCATAAGAACTCTCCAAGCCGCTGGGATTTTTATAAGATCAATTAGAGATGTCACTCCTATACCTCATAATGGGTGTAGGCCGCCGAGAAGGAGAAGAGTATGAAATTCAAAAAAGGAGGAATTTAAGTGGGAAGACTTTTAAAACCCGATTGTAAATTATGTAGAACTGAAAGAGTCAAGCTATTTTTAAAGGGTAAAAAATGTATCTCTGAAAAGTGCCCTTTAGAAAAGAGACCATATTCTCCTGGAGAGCATGGAAAATCAAGCAGAGCTAAAATTGCTGGATTCAGTATTCAGCTAAGAGAAAAACAAAAAGTAAAAAGATATTATGGTTTGTTAGAAAAACAATTTAAACTTTATTTTAAAAAATCGGATAAAATGAAAGGAATTACTGGAGAAAACCTTCTGAGTTTACTGGAACGAAGACTTGATAATGTTTTATACAGATTGGGATTTTCACTTTCTAGAGCTCATGCAAGACAGCTTATATCCCATGGATACATAAAAGTTAACGACGTTAAAGTTGATATACCTTCATATTTAACTAAAGAAGGCGATGTAATTTCCTTTAAAAATAAAATTTTTAAAAGTGAGATTTTAATAAACATGATAAAAAGTAATAAGGAAACTGTTAACATTCCATCATGGCTTGAAGCTGATTTTGAAAACTTAAGGGGTAAAATCATTCATTTACCCAAAAGAGAGGATGTATCTTTACCTGTTGAGGAGCATTTAGTAGTCGAGCTCTATTCAAGATAAAAGGAGGAATTTATGAATTTGATAGAATTTCAAAGACCGAGAAAATTAGAGGCTGATTATGATAAATTAACACATGCTTATGGTATTTTTTATGCTCAACCATTCGAGAGAGGATATGGGATAACAGTTGGAAATGCTCTAAGAAGAATTCTGTTATCTTCCATCGAGGGAGCAGCTATTACAGCCATTAGAATTGAGGGAGTGTTTCATGAGTTTTCTTCGATCAATGGAGTTTTGGAAGATGTTACAGAAATTATTTTAAATATTAAAAAAATCCCGCTGGTTTTGCACTCTGCTGAGCCTAAATTTATTTATATAGATGCTAAAGGAGAAAAGGAAGTTACTTCTGGAGACATTTTACCTAATCCTGATGTAGAAATTTTAGACAAGAATATTCATATTGCTACATTAGAAGATAACGTAAGATTAAAAATAGAAATGAAAGTAAAAAATTCAATAGGGTATGTTCCAGCTGAAAGGAATTACGATGAAGATCTTGCAATCGGATTTATACCTATAGATTCTGTTCATTCCCCAGTAAAAAAAGTAAACTTTAAAGTTGAGCCTGCAAGAATAGGAGGGAGAGCTGATTATGATAAATTAATATTGGAAATATGGACAAATGGTGCGATTAAACCTTATGATGCATTATCAAAAGCTGCAAAAATAATGAGAGATCATATGGCAATATTTTTAAGATTTCCTGACAAATTAGAGATAGTTCATGAGGCTCAAAGAAAAGAAGAGATTCCTTATATGGAATATATTGATACACTTCCAAAAGACATTGAAGAACTCGATCTTTCACCAAGATCGAACAATTGTCTTAGAACTGCAAAAATAAAAACAATCTATGAGCTGGTTCAAAAGGATGAAAAAACTTTACTTGAAACAAAAAATTTTGGAAGAAAATCTTTAAATGAGATAAAAGAAGCCCTTGAAAGTCAGGGGTTAGGATTGGGATTGACTTTTCATCCCAAATTAAAGGAAATAGTTGAGCAAAAGATTAAAGAGAAAAAAGATGAAAATAGAGAAGAGGAAGAATGAGACTTTCAGTAACGCATAAAAAGATAGGAAGAAAAACTGAACATCGTATTTCTCTATTGAGAAATTTAACCACTTCTTTATTCGAAAAGGAAAGAATTGTAACAACCCTTACAAAGGCTAAAACAGCAAGGCCATTCATAGAAAAAGCAATAACTTTAGGAAAGAAGAACACCCTTCACGCAAGAAGAACTGCTTTAAAATATGTATGTAAAAAAGAAGCTTTAAAAAAACTCTTTGATGAAATAGGTCCAAGATTCATAGAGAGACCAGGGGGATACACAAGGATAATTAAATTGGGAGAAAGAAAGGGCGATGGAGCGTCAATGGCAATTTTAGAACTCGTTGATTACGAATTTAAGAAAAAAGAAAAAAAGGTAAAGAAAAAAGGTAAATCTAAATAACCAAGACATTTCAATTATAAAAGAAGAGGATGGGATAAAAAATTTAAATCTGCTTTAAGTAGATTAAAGCATCTTCCAGAGGATTTGTATAATAGTTCTTTCTTATTCCAATTAGTTTAAACTCCATTTTTTCATAAAGCATAACAGCATTTTTATTTGATTTTCTCACCTCAAGGGAAATATATTTTGCTTTCCTTTTTTTGGAGATTGTAATCAATTTTTCTAAGATGAATTTTCCGATCCCCATTTTTCTGTAGTGTGGATGAATGGCTATATTTGTGATGTGAGATTCTTCTCCAATTATCCACATTATTGAATATCCAATTATTTTGTCTTCTTTCTCGATTATGATCGGATATGAAATTCCGCGGTTAACAAGTTCAAACAGAAAAGCATTTCTTGACCATGGATTAGAAAAGGATAAATTTTCGATTTCTAACACTTTATTCAGGTCTTCTTCTCTCATTCTTCTAATTTTTAATTCTTCCATATATCCTAGTGTCATGTCACTTAAATACCTTTCGTTATACTATTGTGACATGACACTTTCCCTATGGGGGCAAGCCCCCCTTAGACGCTTCGCTGAGCACCCCCCAGACATGGGGAAGATATCTTCCCCATACCCCTTCAGTGTGCTTTGATATAAATAATTTTTTCTTTGAAAAGTCATATGGCAAAGCACACTTAGTGTCGTGTCACTTAAATATCTCTTTGTTATACTCTTCTGTGACATGACACTTTCCCTATGGGGGCAAGCCCCCCTTAGACGCTTCGCTCCCCAGGCTGGGGAAGATATCTTCCCCATACCCCTTCAGTGTGCTTAAGGAGAATTTCTTTGTTTGTAAAGATATTCATGGGACTGCACACTAGAAAGCTCTGCATCCGATGCTCTGATATAAAATGGCTTTAATTCAAATGATTTAATTCCATTTCCTCCAGAAAGAATTCTATGGCCGATAATACCTATCTCATTAGAAATAAAGTTACTTCTTGGAGGAAAATGAGCGTTCTTTCCAAATATACTTTTTATCTTATCTCTCCATATCTCAGCTCCATTTCCAATGAATGAAATAGTTACATTCAGGGGAAGCATACTCAAAAATGAATCAGGCATGTATGCATTTTTAGGAATTATTTCTTCTGGCAAATTGTTATTAAAATTCATCAAGCATCCATAAAGCTCACCTTTTCTTGCGTCAATGATCGGGCAGATCAAATTATTTTTCTGATCGATTAATTTATATGTGAGAGCATCCAATGATGTAACCGGGGCAATCTTTTTGTTGGAGGCATAAGCAAGGGCTTTAATAACGCTTAATCCGGTTCTGATCCCGGTAAATGAACCGGGTCCGATACAAACTGAATATCCATCCAAATCTTTTAATGAAATTCTGATATTTTTCAGTAATAAATCAACCATGTTTAACACTATCTCTGAATGGGCGATATCCAAGCAAAAGTTCAATTCGACCGTAATGTTTTCATCTCTAAGAATTGATATAGAGCCCGACTTTGTTGAGGTGTCCAACGAAAGCGTAATCACAAGAGAATTTTATCTTTTAGGGGATATTTTTTCAACAACGGATTTAACAAAAAACTTTCTATACGTTTATTGACATGTATGAGTATAATATGGTAGTTAAATAAAAGAGGAAAATATTTCACTTAATGGTAGAATTAACAGTACCCCCTGAGGTAACAAGGTTATTTACTGGAACGCTTGATAAAAATTTAAAAAAACTCCAAGAAAGGCTGGGAATAAAACTATCGTTAAGAGGAGATAAAATATTTATCGATGGAGACGAGGAAAAAATAAAGTTTGCAAATCACTATTTCAATCAAATATTTTCCCTTATTAATAGAGGTTATAGATTAACTGCAGAAGATTTACAAATAGCACTTGATCTATTCGAAGAAGATAAATCCAATCAACTTAGAGATTATTTCTCAGGTGAGAATTTATTACCTTCGATAAGAAAATTTGTCTCCCCAAAAAGCTTAAATCAAAGAAGATATATAGAAGCAATAAAGAAATATGGCATAGTTTTTGCAATAGGACCGGCTGGAACAGGAAAGACGTATTTAGCCATGGCTTCAGCTTTATCTTCACTGAATAATAAAGAAGTCGAGAGAATTATTCTCACCAGGCCCGCTGTTGAAGCAGGAGAAAAACTCGGTTTTTTGCCCGGAGATATATATCAAAAAGTAAACCCCTATCTGAGACCTCTTTATGATGCTTTATTTGATTTGACTCATGCTGAGAAGGCAAACAACCTGATTGACAAGGGAATAATTGAAATAGCACCCTTAGCATATATGAGAGGAAGAACTCTCAATGATTCTTTTATAATTCTCGATGAGGCCCAGAATACTACACCAGAACAGATGAAAATGTTCCTCACGAGAATAGGGTTTAATTCAAAAGCAGTAATAACCGGGGATATAACTCAGATAGACATTCCGAATCCAAAATCTTCAGGAATGCTCGATGCTATAAGACTTTTATCTTCCATCAAAGGAATAGCGTTTATCTACTTTAACGAAAAGGATGTTGTAAGACACCCTCTGATTCTTGAAATAATCAAATCTTATGAAAAAGACGGTAAAAAAAGAAAATGATAAAAATCAAAAAAGAGGAAATTCTTAATTATCCAAATAAACTCAAAGAAAAAAAAACTAAATCTAAGTTTCTTTTTTATTTGAAAATTATATTATTTATTTCTTTAATTTCCTTCTTCTTAACTTTTACAATAATTCCAAAAAGAACGACGGCTCTTCCTGTACTGAAGAAAGGAGAGATAGCAGAATTTGATGTAGTATGCCCTGTTGATATTACTATCGAAGACAGAATTTCCACAGAAAATAAAAAAAGGGAGGCATATAATTCAGTTCCTCCTGTGTATAATCTTGATAAAAATGTCTTTGCAAATCTAAAGAAAAATGTAAATGAACTTTTTCTAAGGTGCAGAGAAGAGTTAAATAAGAAAGAAAAGTTAAATAAAAATCAAATGCTGGAAGAGATAAAACAAAAATGTATTTCTATTTATAATTTTGATATTCCAAAAGAATCGATAACCTTTCTTATCAAAAATAATTTCAATGAAAATATAGAATCACTTTTATTAAATATGTTGGAAGAACTATATTCAAAAGGAATCTTATTGAATAAAATATCCAATGATATAAAAAATAATGAATTTATTATAATTGAATCAGATGGAAAGGAGAAAACTTTAAAATTAGATGATACTTATGATATTTTAGAAGCAAAAAATACCATCAATCGAAAAATTCTTTCCATGGGACTGAGCTCTGAAGAAAAAAGTAGTATTAGTGAAATGGTTAACTCTTTTTTGTATCCAAATTTAAGTTATAATTCTTTAGCCACTCTGTATAAAAAGGAAAAGGCTATGAGTGAGGTGAGCTCAGTTTTATTAAGTATAAAAAAAGGTAAGATATTGATAAGAAAAGGGGACGAAGTAAAAGAGGAATCTATAAATTTTATAAATTCAATAAATGAAAAAATAGAGAATACTTCTAACTGGTTTTATAATTTCAGCGGAAATTTTTTATTAATATTTTTATTCACTGGAATTATGATTAGAGCTTTGAGTTTAGCTGAATTCCCAAGCCTTACGAAAATAAATGCTATTTTGTTCTTTATGACTCAGTTTTTTGTAAATTTAGTCTTATTAAAGTTTTTCCTCTCCATATCTTTAGTTCTTGAAGGGAGATATGAGATATTTTTTCTGAGATACTCTGATGCATTTAAATATGCTTTTCCCTATTCTTTAGGAACTATAGTTACAGCCTTCCTTTCAAATTTTTTCATGGGTTTTATTTTCTCTTTGTTTCTAAGTATATTCGCAGGTATTTTACTCAAGGCAGATTTCTGGATTGTTATCTTTTCATTTCTTTCATCTTTTGCAGCTTTATTGGGAATTGAACACTATGGTAGAAGAAGAAGATCTTCGGTTATAAAAACATGTTTTATTTTAATTCTTCCGATTAATATATTATTGATAATTATTCTCCACATTATAGAAGGAAGTTTCTATTTTAACCAAAAATTACTATCTGAAATAACTATATGTTTATTCAATGTAACTTTTGTCTCAATCTTTGCTTCTTTTTTGTTGCCATTAATGGAAGGAGCGTTTGGAATAATTTCAGAGATTAAGCTTCTTGAATTAAGCGACTCTGATCTTCCAATTTTCAGGAGATTGGCTATTCAAGCTCCTGGAACATATCACCATTCTCTGATGGTTGCTTCTTTATCTGAGCAAGCAGCAAAGTCAATAAATCTTAATCCCCTTTTATTAAAAACAGTAGCTTTATACCATGATGTAGGAAAAATAGAAATGCCTGAATTATTTATTGAAAATCAACTAAATGTGTTTAACATTCATGAAAAAATATCTCCTGAAAAAAGTGTCTCAGTTATAGTCGGTCATGTGGAAAAAGGGGATGAAATACTAAAAAAACTGAGAATAATGCCAAAATTAAGAGAAATGATTAAACAACATCATGGAACCTCTCTGGTCAGATATTTTTTCCATAAAGCTAAAGAATCTCAAAATACAGATGATTTAAAAGTCCTGGAGAATAATTTTCGATATCCCGGACCAAAACCAGCAACAAAGGAAAGTGTCATTTTGATGTTAGCTGATTCAGTAGAGGCTGCATCAAAGAGCCTTAAAAATCCAACTCCAGAAATAATTGAAAATATAATTAATGAAATTTTTAATAAAATTATAGAAGACGGGCAGCTTGAGGAATGTGAAATTACATTAAAGGAACTTAATCAAATAGCAAGTTCTTTCTATAATTCCCTTGTAAATCTGTATCATCAAAGAATTCAATATCCAGATTTCAAGTTTCATCTAAAAGAAACAAAAAATAAAAAATAACTTATGAAAAAATAAGAATATATAATGTTAAATGTTAATAATTTCCAAAAAAAATACTGGCTTGACTCAGGAGAAATAAGGAAATTTGGTGAATTATTAGAAAAAAAACTGAATTTAAAAAATAAAATAATAAATATAATATTTACGAATAATATTGAGATAAAAAAATTGAACAAAGATTATTTAAAAAGGAATAGAACTACAGATGTTATAAGTTTTAAATTGAACGAAATTTTACCCGATGGAAACACATACTTGGGTGAAATTTATATTTCAGTTCCTTATGCCTTTTACTCAACACTAAAGAAGAAACACGGATTAGAAAAAGAATTAAAAATTCTTATAGTTCATGGTATTTTGCACCTTATTGGAATGGATCATCGAAATAAATCCAAGAGGATGATTAAAATTCAGAACGACCTTGTTGATTCCTTGAGCTGATATCTATGACTTCAAGCTCCATATCTACAGAAATTTCATTTATTTTTGTTTTTCTATTTTTTTTGTTTTTGCTCTTCAGGTTATCCCAAAGTGTTCTCATTCATAACAATGAGATCTCAATAATTAAGCGCTATAAAGCAAAGAATAAAGTAATCTCACCACATTTAATTGGCAATGTTAAACATCTTCTTTCTTTTATATTGGTGTTTAACAAACTAATTTTGATTAATTTGTTTATTATTGCTTATCTTATGTTACTAAAAAATTTATCTATTTTTGCAACACTCCTCCTTCTGGTTTCTTTCTATCTATTGATGTATGAATTAATTCCTTATTTAATATTAAAAATAGATATAAATAAACATTTCTGGATGTTTAATTTTTTAGTAAAATTTCCCTACTTTTTTCTTTACCCTTTTATCTTTATTCAAAAAAGATTTAAATTTTATAATAATCAACAAAGATATGGAAATAATGAAGCGGATATTTATATCCAATTTGGCGAAAGGGAAGGACTGATCGATGGCAAAAATAAACAATTTATTGAGATAATGCTTGAAATGAATAACCTGTTTGTTAAGGATGTAATGACTCCAAGAAATGAGATAAGTTGCATTGAGAGAAGTTCTACAATTGATGAAGTCATAAAAGTAATCATAAAAGAGAGGCATACAAAAATCCCAGTGTTCAAAGGAAATCTTGACCATGTGATTGGGTTAATTCTGGCAAAAGATATACTAAAATATATTAACGAAAGTAAATTGCAAAAAAGTATTGGTTCGTTGATAAAGCCTGTAATTTTTGTTCCAGAAACTATGAATATATTATCTCTTCTTGAAGAATTTAAACAGAAAAAACAAAAGATTGCAATGGTAATAGATGAATTTGGTGGAATCTCTGGCCTTGTTACTGAGAACGATGTATATGGAAGGATATTTGGAGAGATAAAAGATGAACATGATGAAGATGAACAGAAAATAATAGATGAAGGTAAAAGTTATCTTATAAAGGGAGATGTAAACCTTGACAAGATAGAGAATATTTTAAAAGTTGATTTTAAAGGTGAGAATTACACATCTCTGGGAGGGATGATAATTTACTATTTAGGAAGAATGCCAAGAAAGGATGAAATTGTAGAGATCGAAGGTATAAGAATTCAAATAGTAGAAATAAAAAAAGGTAGAATTGGCAGAATAAGAATTTTTAAAAAATGAACAGAATAAGCGCTATTATAACTATAATAGGAAGGCCAAATGTTGGAAAATCAACTCTTTTAAATAATATCATAGGAAAAAAGATGGCAATAGTCTCTGACAAGCCTCAAACTACAAGGGATCAAATAACAGCTATCAAGGAATATCAATGGGGAAAATTAATTTTCCTGGATAATCCTGGAATCCATAAACCACTTCATAAAATGAACGAGAAAATGATGGAGCTTGTATACTCATCGATTAAAACAAGTGATATTATCTGTTTAATGGTTGATGTAAGTGAAAAATATGGGAAGGGATATGAATTTTCTATTCAATTATTAAATTCCATATCAGTACCAAAATTCCTTCTGCTTAACAAAATTGATTTAATAAGAAAATCGGAAATTTTAAGAATAATAGATTTTTATAAGGATAAAGCTGATTTTCAAGAGATAATTCCAATCTCTGCTCTCAAGAGAGAAAATGTTGATGTATTGATTGATATGATAAAGAAGTATACTCTGGATAAATTAAAGGGGAAGGAAAAAATTGTAGTGCAAGACCAGAATGAGAAATTTTTCATATCTGAAATAATAAGAGAAAAGATACTGGAAAATGTTGAGGATGAGATACCCTATGTAGTAGCAGTTTATGTAAAAAATCTTCATAAGGAAGAAAAAATTATCTTTATAGAAGCTGGGATATTCGTGGAGAAAGAATCTCAGAAGTCTATATTGATCGGAAAAGGTGGAATTTTTTTAAAAAAAATAGGAACAGCTTCCAGACTTGAACTTGAATCAATATACAATAAAAAAATATTTCTGAAATTAGAGGTTGAAGTGAAAAAAAACTGGAGAGACTCGGTTCAGGTTTTAAGTCTCTTAGAATCTCAAAAAATTTGACATTTCAATTAAAGTTTAATAATAATTATTGAAATTTTAGGAGGAGAAGATGAAAAGATTAAAAAAGGTTCTTTTTTTTCTTTTAACAGGGTTTTTTCTGTTCAAGCTCTTTTCTTTCGGCTCAGGTTTTATGCTTTTTGAACATGGAACAAGAGCAAATGGGTTTGCTGGAGCATTTACAGCTCAGGCAAACGATGCTTCAGCAATTTTTTACAATCCAGCTGGAATTGCATTTCTCGATGGTTATCAACTTTATCTTGGTGCTACCTTTATAATTCCTAAAACAACCTTCTACGGAGCAAACCCTTTCCCTGGGTATGGAGTTACAGAAAAAATGGCTTCACAGCTCTTTTACCCACCAGGCTTTCATTTTGTAATGCCCATCGGAGAAAAATTAAGAATAGGCCTCGGACTATTTTCTCCCTTTGGCCTTGCTACAAAGTGGGACAACCCTGATAATTTTACAGGTAGATACATTTCCCAATATGTTGATCTGAAACATCTGGCACTATCACCAGTTGTCTCATACAAATTCTCTGATAAATTTGCCCTGGGAATTGGCCTTGATGTGAGAACTTCAGGTATAACTTTTGAAAAAAACATCCCTTTTTTCAACCCATTTACCTTTTCCGTGATAGACATTGCCCATGTAAAATTGAGTTCCGGTCTTACAAATTATGGAGTGGGATTTTCGTTTGGAGCGCTGTACAGGCCATCTGATAGGATAAACATAGGATTTTCTTACAGACACAAAGTAAAAGTGGATTTTGAAGGAGATGCTGAATTTATACAGAAATCTACTGGAAATCCAATCCTTGATAGCTTAATTGCCGCGAAATTGCCATTTGGAAAAACTTCTGTTAAAACATCTATTACTTTTCCCACAATTGTATCTCTGGGTTTTGCATCAAATTTTATCGAGAACTGGGTTTTCGAATTAGACTTAAACTGGACTGAATGGAGCACATATGACAGACTTTTTATTGAATTTCCTAAATATCCCGAATTAAACTCAGATAGTAAAAAATACTATGTAGATGTTTTTCACTTAAGATTGGGAGCTGAAAGAAAAATAGGAGAAAAAACCTCATTAAGATGTGGATATGTTTTTGATCCCTCCCCATCTTTACCAGAGTCGGTATCCACTCAGTTGCCTGATTCAGACAGGCATGGCTTTGCATTAGGCTTCAGCTATAACATTGGCAAAAATGTTTGGGCTGATTTTTCATACATATACCTTTTATTTGAGAAAAGGTCAACAGAAGGAAGAAATAGTGATGGATATGAAGGTGATTATAAGTCCTATGCAAATTTATTTGGCATAAGCATAGGGTATAAATTTTAATCATCCGAGGAGGAAAAATGAAAAGAATCATCTCTAAATTAATACTCTTTTTTATTTTATTTCTCCCCTTATTTCCAAGAGATTATAAAACCGAACTGAGAAATTATGTGGCTTTAGGAGACAGTCTCACAGCTGGCTTTCAAGATGGCGGTCTTGTTGTGGATTTTCAAATCGAAAGTTTTCCTGCTTTATTAGCCAAGCAGATTGGAATACCGGATTTTCAACAACCTTTAGTATCACAGCCGGGAATCCCACCCACCCTCCAACTCATTTCAATATTTCCACAAATTGTAATACTTCCCAAACCAGGATTGGGAAAACCCATAAACCTTACACTTCCAAGACCTTACAACAACATTGGCGTTCCTGGAGCGAGTGCTTATGACCTTTTATACAGGGTAACTGATTTTGGTGGCGCCCATGATTTAATTCTGAGAGGACTTGGAACCCAACTGCAACAGGCAATTTTTTTAAAACCGAACCTTATAACCTTATGGATAGGAAATAATGATGTCCTTAAAGCAGTTATGTCGGGAAGAGTGATCGAGGGAATAACATTAACACCTGTATCTACTTTTCAGCAATACTTTCAAGCAATTGTCAATGCGTTAAAAAGTTACACTACCGCAAAATTGATAACTGCAAATGTTCCTGATGTGACTTCAATCCCCTTTGTAACAACAGTGCCAATTTATGTTGTAAACCCGACTACTGGAAAGCCAGTTTTAACACCAGATGGAAAATACATTTATTTAATAGGACCTAAAGGCCCTCTCTCCCCTGGAGATTATGTTACTCTCTATGGTGCTGCGTACATAGCAAATAAAATCGGTATCCCCAAGGAGTTAGGTGGTACTGGAATACCCCTTCCAGATGGGGTTGTTTTAGATAAAGATGAAATATCAGCCATTCGAGATAGAGCGAATAAAATTAATGAGATTATTTCTTCCATCTCAAAGCAGAACGACTTTCCTGTGTTCGACATAAATGCTTTTCTCAAAAAAATTGGATCTGAAGGCTTTTATGTTGGAGGAGTTAAACTGACAACAGACTTCCTTACAGGTGGTCTTTTTAGCCTGGATGCAGTACACCCATCCTCCCTTGGCTATGGCATTCTTGCAAATGAGTTGATAAAAATTATAAATGAACATTATGAATATAATATTCCTCTTGTAAATCTGTATAATTTCATCGTAAAAGGAAGAAAAGCAAAAACTCAAACATACAGTATATTTCTTGGAGAAGATTTCAAAAAATTAATGCTTGGAGGAGACATAAAAGATAAACTAAAGGATAGAGATTAGTGGGGAAGTTCCTTCTCCCTATCCCTTCAGTGTGCGGTGATAGAGAATATATACTTTAAGAAGATAAGTGTGGAGACAACACACTGGAAAATTTGTTTATAAAAGATGAAAGTTGCTCTTATTGGAGCAGATGGACAGTTAGGGTCTGAAATAATTAGAGAAAATAAATCCTATGAGATAATTCCACTATACTATCCAAAATTTGATGTAACTAAATTTGAAGAAGTAAGAGAGTATTTTAAATCCTTAAGGCCTGATGCAGTAATAAATACAGCAGCCTTTCACAGAGTTGATGAATGTGAGGATTTTCCGGAAAAATCATTCTTTGTTAATTCCATCAGTGTTCGCAACCTGGCAATGATTTCAAATGAATTGGATTTCACCCTTGTTCATTTCAGCACAGATTATGTTTTTGATGGAGAAAAAAGATCCCCATATATAGAGGAGGATAATCCCAACCCTCTCAATGTCTACGGAACTTCGAAATTAGTCGGTGAAATATTTTTAAAAAATATCGGTAGAAAGTATTTTCTAATTAGAACATCGGGATTGTATGGTGTCTCTGGTTCAATTGAAAAAGGAGGAAATTTTGTTGAATTTATGGTGAAATTTGCAAAAGAAGGAAGAAAAATAAGGGTTGTAAGAGACCAGGTTTTAACGCCGACAAATGCAAGGGAACTTGCAATAAAAATCCTTAAATTGATTAATACCGATTTATATGGGGTCTTTCATATGACAAACGAGGGATACTGTTCCTGGTATGAATTCGCAGAAGAGATTTTTAATCTAATAAAAATGAAAGTTTATTTAGCTCCAGTAACATCAGAAGAGTATGGTGCAAAGGCTAAAAGGCCAAAATATTCTGTTCTTGAAAATAAGAATCTAAAAAATACAGACATTGAAGGCTTTTCTCACTGGAGAGAAGCACTCGAATCTTACTTGAAAGAAAAAAGATACATTTAACAAAAGATTTAGACTGTTGTCTGAAGGCAAACAATACAAAAAATAAAAGCTAAAAACTATGGAAAAAAGCAAAGTAGTTATAGAAAAATGTGAAAACTATAAGTATGATGAAGTGAGAAAGTCCATTGATAAAATATTTTCTGAATTTGAAGATTTGTCTCAAATAATAAAAAGAGGGGATAAAGTATTAATAAAACCAAATTTACTCTCTGCCCATCCACCGGAAGAAGCAGTTACCACACACCCGATAATAGTGGATATAATTCTGGAGAAGATTGTGAAGGAAGGAGGGATACCATTTATTGGAGACAGCCCTTCTATTGGAAATTTGATGGTGGTAGCCCAGAAAGCTGGGATAAAAAAAGTTGCAGATAAGTTCGGCATTCCTATAAAAGAATTTATCAGGGCAGTTGAAGTAGATAACAAGGAAGGGGAATTCAAGAAGCTGGAAATTGCTAAAGAAGCTATTGAAGTCGATAAGATAATTAATCTGGCAAAGCTGAAAACTCACACTCAAATGGTCCTGACTCTTGGAGTAAAAAATATGTTTGGAGTTGTACCAGGAAAGAGAAAAACTGAATGGCATCTTAGAGCTGGTACAAATAATAATTTTTTCGCGTCGGTTTTGTTAGATGTCTATAGAGCTACAAAACCTGTTTTTACTATTGTTGACGGAATAGTAGGAATGGATGGAGACGGTCCGGCAAATGGAAATGCGCGAAAAATAGGGCTGCTTTTTGGGGGCGAAGATGCAGTTTCAATAGATAAGGTAGTTTCTCATTTTATTGGTTTAAAAGATGAAGAGTTATTCATTTTAGAGGCGGCTAAAAAAATTAACTATGGCTGCATATTCCGATGAATCTGGCCACTGATTCTGATTGAAAGTGGCCACCTGTCGGAGCGAAGTGACGCTGAATTTTCATTATACCTCAGAGTGGCTGGATTGAGTCAAGGATGACTTTCTTTTCCTC
>JBFLYD010000036.1 GCA_040756905.1 Acidobacteriota bacterium | reverse complement strand
TGCCAGAATACGGTTCTTTTAGTGAATATAAGCATGGGTACTTATCAGGTGAGCTTATTTTAGGGTTGCTTAATGCAAGGCTAAAGCCTTGCCCTACATGTAACAATATTTTATGCGTTTGCTATAAATTAAGGAATTCATAATATCTCTACTTCAATCACTTAATTTTTTTGGAATAAATATAGTTAGTGCGGGAGCACTCATGCTTCGCTCCCCCTCACTTATTAAAAGGGAAAGAATATATAACTTATACATAATTTAAAAAACATTATCTTCCCTTAATTTTAATTTCACTCATACTTTAAAATAAGTGAGAGAAACCATGCCCGCTACGCATTCGTGACGGTTTTCTCCGCCACCCTTCCTGCTCACTCTTTTATGTTTAGAATTTACTCTTTATTAAGGATTAAGATGTTCTTGGATATACCGCTCAGAAGATGGTTGACCTATTAACTTAAATTAAATAATTAATACAAACGAATTAAATAAATTGACATGTAGGGCAAGGCTTCAGTCTTGCATAATTTCATTAAATAATGCAAAGCTAAAGCTTTGCCCTACATTTATTATTTGAATTAGATCTACATTTTCATCTCATACATTTGTTGTAGGGCAAGGCTTTAGCTTTGCATCAAGCAACCCCCGAATCAACCCATGAAACAAAGTTCAGGGCAAGGTTCGATGCAGGCTCTGAAGGGTTGCCCTACAAATTATTTATTGCTTTTGTATTAATGCAAACGCAATTGATCTATTGTCATTGGCAACCTTTTAGATTCCGAAACAAGTGCTGAACTCATTTCAGCATCTTATTTAATGCTTTTGTATTAATAATGAAGATTGCCCCCTTTTTCTTGATATACATAAGGATAAAACTGTAAAATTTTGCTTTCGTTCTTCAGAGTAAAAAATATTATTGAATTAACAGGATTTTATGGTAATAATATTTCCCTTAATATAAATTAATTGTAAGAGGAGGAAAGGATGCTTAATGGTTCTGAGATTATGTTATTCATATTTGTCTTATCCCTTGCTTTTTTTGCATTCTTCGACCCTTTAATATTAAAAATAAAACTTTTAGCAATCGGAAAAAAAGAGAAAAGGTTCGACAGGATAGGGAAAAGATTTCTCAGTTCATCTTTTAGAACTTTCTCCCAGACTTGCACCCTGAAAGAAAGGTTAATTACAGGTTTGATGCATTTTTTTGTTTTCTGGGCATTTGTTCTTTTCCTCCTTGCCACAACAAATCATCTTATCGAAGGATTTATAAAAAATTTTTTTATTTTTGGAAATTATAAAGTTGGATTTTTATTTACTCTTTTAATCGATTCTTTGGCATTCCTTGTACTTCTGAGCTGTGGATATTTTGCGGTAAGAAGATATATATTCAAACCGGAAGGCTTAACAGTCCCTTCTCCTGAGTCAGCAACTGTTCTTTTTTTCCTTTACACAGCAATGGTTACATACCTTCTTTTTGAGGGAATGAAAATTTCCTCCGGAGACCCGGTAAGGGGAGCCTACTTGGGCGAAATAATCTCCTCTCAGATTTTTTCAGGAAACAACAGTCAATTTCTTTTGCATTTTTTATGGTGGGCTCACATACTTACAATCATGGGATTTGGAATCTACATTCCCCGTTCAAAACACATGCATCTTCTGGCAGGACCCATAAACCTTTTCTTTCAGAATTTAGAGCCTATGGGAGCGATCAAGCCGATTGATTTTGAAAACGAAGAAAGATTTGGGATTAAGTACATCGAGGATTTTACCTGGAAAGACCAGTTAGATTCCTATGCATGCGCTGAATGTGGAAGATGCCAGGATTTCTGCCCAGCATATAACTCAGAAAAACCTCTATCTCCAAAAGACATTATCGTAAAGATTAAAAAAGATCTACTTCCTCAGGCTGAGTTTTTACTCACAAAGAAAAATGGTGAGTTTTCCAGACCCCTTATGGAAAGAACTTTTTTTCATGATGAAATATGGAGCTGCACCACATGCGCTGCATGTGAAGTGACCTGTCCGATGATGAATGAGCATATATCAAAGATAATTGGTTTAAGGCAATCAGAAGTTTTAATGGAGGGAAGGTTTCCTCCGGAGCTTATCCCCGCATTTAAAAACCTTGAAACAAATTTTAATCCTTGGGGAGTGGGGTTCACATCAAGAAAGGACTGGACAGAGGGAATGAATGTTAAAACCTTTGCAGAAAAAGGTGATGCTGAGTATCTTTTATGGATTGGATGCGCTGGTTCGTATGATGAAAGGAATAAGAAAATTTCTAAAGCAATGGTTCGAATTCTTGCTAAAGCTGGTGTTGATTTTGCGATTCTTGGCAATGAGGAGAAGTGCTGCGGTGACCCTGCAAGAAGAACCGGAAATGAATATCTTTTCCAGAACCTCTGTCAGGAAAATATCAAAACATTTAATAAATATCGAATAAAGAAGATAATAACTTTCTGTCCCCATGGCTATAACACTTTAAAAAATGAATACCCACAGTTTGGTGGAAACCATGAGGTTTTCCACCATACAGAGTTTATTTCAAAACTCCTTTCTGAAGGCAGACTATCTATTCCCCAGACAAGCCAGAGAAACCAAAGAAGCCAGATAAATCAGATTAACGGAAAAAACGAGAGAAACCAGATAGACGAAATAAACCAGACAGACTATATCACCTACCACGACCCATGCTATCTCGGAAGACACAATGAGATTTACGATATACCGAGAGAATTAATAAAAAAGTTCTCAAAAGAACCGCTTAGGGAAATGAAGCATTACAAATTCCATAGCCTTTGTTGTGGAGCAGGGGGAGGAAGGATGTGGATGGAAGAGAAAATAGGGAAAAGAATAAATCATATGAGAGCTGAAGAAGCAATTGAATCAAAAGCCGATACAATAATCACAGCCTGTCCCTTCTGCATGACAATGCTTTCCGACGCAATGAAAGACAAAGGAATAGAAAATATTTCAATCTTAGATTTGGCTGAATTTATAAGTAAAACAGATTAGGGTAATCAGCAAGGGTGACCCCCAATTAGTGGGAAGACACAACGAAATTTATGAGATGGGTAAAAAATTACTTGTAAATTGAGAAAAATATTAATAAAATTTTAGGGATATGAAAGAGAGATTTGAAGAAGTAGAGAAAAAGTTTGAAGAACTAAAGAAGAAAAGGGATACCCATCTAATCTCGGATGAGGAGTGGAAAGAAGAACTTCGCAAATTAATCATAAGGGATGATGATGGTAAATTCTGGATGGTTGGAGCTTTATCAGGGAAATGGCATTACTACGATGGAAAACAATGGATTCAGACTGATCCTCCTTATAAAAGAGTTGAGCCAGAATTTAAAGAGTGCCCATTCTGCGGGTTTGAGAACCCTGTAAAGGAAAAGATCTGTGTGCGATGCGGAAAAGACATGGAACAATTGGAAAGAGAAAAAATTACCTGTTCGAACTGTAATTTTGTTTTTTTACAAGAATTTAAGTTCTGTCCAAATTGTGGACAGAGTGTAGAAGGAGAGGAGGAAGAGATGGAAAGTAAAAAAATTACATTGAAAATAAATCAGATAAAAATCCTTTCGGCATTTTTCTTCTTTGGGGGGATTGGTTTGATCGCAGGAATAATAGCTGGAGCTCTCTTTGGAGTGATGGATAGATACTGGAATGATTTGATTTTGCTCCCTGATTTTTTAACTGATTTTCGAGGGAAGTTTATGGGTGGCTTCATATTTGGCTCTCTTGGTGCCATAGGAGGCTTTGTTGGTTTTGGAATTTTAGGTTCTCTTCTCTCTCTCTTTTTGAATTTCCTGTTTTTTATCTTCGGCGGAATCAAAATAACTTACACAAAAGAATAAAAATCAGGGAAATAGGCGAATTTTTTAAAGAAGTCAACCATCCCCATTCGCTCAGAAGTTCTCTATCATTATAGTTTAAGAGTGATCAGCAAGGGTGACTCCGAAATTAAAGGGATTTCGATTCTCTTAGAGAGGTCAATTATCCCCTTCGCTCAGATCTCCTCGCATCAAAATCTATGCTCGTTCGTTCAAATAATCTCCTATTGTTCAAGGTTGAATAATAGCTTAAATGATAGATTCTTTCTCGCTCACGTTCGAGATATTCTTTCTCTTTCGATAATCTAAATATAGGAGATTATTCTCACTCACTTCGCAGATTTTTAGATGCTCGTCGATATACCGCTCAGGAGATAATTGACCTCTTATTTAAAAGAAATAAATTTTTTTGGCCACCCTTCCTGCTCACTCTTTTATGTTTAGAATTTACTCTTTATTAAGTAGTAAGATGTTCTTGGATATACCGCTCAGAAGATGGTTGACCTCTCAATTTGAATCAAGGGGATTTTTCCCAGGTTACTTTAACATCTGCGGCTTTTTTCAACATCGCTGATACAGAGCAATATTTTTCCTGAGAAAGGGAGATCGACCTTTCGATCGCCTCATCGGATAAATTTTCTCCTTTGAATACATAATGCAAAGAGATGTTTTTATAAACCTTTGGATGTTCTTCAAACCTTTCTCCTGAGATTTTAATTTCAAGCCCGGTGAGTTTTTCTCTTTTCTTTTTCATTATTGAGATTACATCCATAGCAGTGCATCCTCCAAGAGCAATCAGCACTAATTCCATCGGTTTGTTTCCCATCTCAAACCCGCCAGCCTCAGTTGAAGTATCAATCACTATCGCATGTTTAGAATCTGAATAGCCGATAAGCTGAAGTGAATTTACCATTTTTACTGTTGCATTTACAGTGCTACTTCCTGCCATTTATTTCCTCCTTAAATTAAATTCAAATGAATTAAAATTTGTTACATCTTACTCGTTTTCCCCTCATCCCTCCTTCTCCCCTCAGGAAAGAGGATTTAGGGGAGGGGACAGGAATGCATCAGAATTAAATGCTTTTGTATTAGTTAAATATTTATAATTGAAATAAGGGATTTCTCTGATGAATACTTCTAAAATGTTTATGTCAGTTTTCCTCATCCATTTAATTAAGGTTTTTATTATATTTTTTATATTTTTTTATCTCAAGTCAGAAAAAAGGGGACAGGCTACTTTTTTATTTTTCTTTTTTTTCACTTTTTTAGAATTGAATGTTTCACTAATTTTCTTGACATTCCAGAGCTTATGAAATAAGGTGAGGCTCATACCCCAGTTACTTAAATCCCTATCTTTCTTTAATTGTTATTTCAATTACCTAAATTTCAATTCAAATTTTTTCTTAAAAAATGTTGAAAGAAATTTTTCTTTAGTATATAGATAATAGATTAAATTGATATTGCTAAATGGGTAAATGGGTCTCAGGCTTGACACCAATGTTTTTTTTGGGTCAAGACTAATATTTATTATTAGTCTTGACATTTGTAAATTATTAATACAAACGCATTGAATAAATTGTAGGGCAACCCTTTAGAGCCTGCCCCGAACTTGATTCGGGGGTTGCTTGATGCAAGGCTAAAGCCTTGCCCTACATGTAAAAATATTTTGTGCGTTTGTATTAGTATTGGGAATCTGAGAAATGGAATTATTTTTGGCATTTTTAATCATCGGTTTGCTAGCAGGATTAATGCTTTTTGCAAGCTCATTCCTTGGCCCGAAATCAACAAACCCTCAAAAGGAAACTCCTTTTGAATGCGGAAGCCCCCTCCTCGAAGAAGAGATAAAGCCATTTCCGATTAAATATTACACTGTGGGGTTGCTCTTCCTCCTTTTTGACATAGAAATTGCTTTTCTTTTTCCATGGGCATTAGTATTTCGGAAAATCGATGTATACGTAGCGCTTTTTTCAGTGATAATATTCATAGCAATTCTTGCAGTGGGTTTCATTTGGGCATGGAAAAGAGGCGCCCTCAACTGGGAATAATGCAAAAAACAAATGGGGTCAGGTCTCATTTTTTGCATTTTTATAATTCGGAGATTGACCAATGACCAAAATTTCATAAATTAACCAATTGAATGAAATGAAAAATAAAAAGAACATAAAATACAATTTAAAAAAAACTAATATTTCAAGACCTGACTATAATATATTTTTATTAAAATATAGATATAACATTGAAAATATCAAATTCCTATGCAAGGGAGAGAAAATATTGTATAAGAAAAAAGGAGAGTGGCTTGACCTGACTGCCCTCC